>JAFGSC010000286.1 GCA_016934875.1 Candidatus Atribacteria bacterium | reverse complement strand
TGAACTTTGATTGGACCTCTCAGTCCCTGACCGACTCCTTCAAAAGTCCCATTATCGACATATTCAAGATCAAACGGATAATGATCTTTGACATAACTTGCCACCTTGCCATATTGAACAAGATAGTAAATTCCCAAAACAAAAACGATCAAAATAGCAGGAATGATAATCATGAAATATGATTTCTTATGAACGATGTATGTTTTGATCGCTGCAATAAAAATCAATAATCCCAACAGCGCAAATAAAATCATTCTGCCAGAAACAAATGCCAATGCTGCAATGATCATCAAAATGGCAAGCCGCCAGGATCGTTCGAATATTTTTTCAATTGCCAGTTTTAGCAAAATATTCCTCTTCAATATGGAATTCTATTTCTCATTAATATATTATAGAATAATTTTAAAATATCTTTGAATTCACTGAAAATCATTTAGCCAGATTGATTCTTTAGCTCATTTTTTACTGAATTAAATTGACGAATGAATTCTTGTTCAACTATACCATTTCCTTCGAGATGTTTACTTTGCTTTTTTAAATACACATACATATAAAGCCAAACTAAAGAGATGATTGATATAACTATCATATCAATGCAAGAGCTAAAGTTAATACCTAACCAGCCAGCAGCAATTGAAATAGCTCCAAGCAACCATAATAATTCATACTGGGCAACTAATCTCAATCTTTGCGTTATATTTGAATTCCCTCTCTCGCACCTTTCCTTCTTGACCAAAATTCTTGATTGAGCGAGTACACTTTCCCACATTTCATCTGTTTCATGGAATACTCGAATATATGCAACAAGACGTCTTTGTGATCGATATGATTGTCTTATAATTTGGGAGGCACCCCAAATAATAATTAATGGCGTAAGAAAAATCCATGGATTTTCTTTGGTGAAACCATATCCTATTAGTGCTGATGAACCTGTCAGAGCCAAAAAAACTGTATCGTATGTTCTTTTGCTTGTTGCTTCTATTTCCGCACGCAAAGCTTTAAACTCAGCAATTTTAAGTTCATTAAGTATATTTGCCTCAGCCATATATATGGCTAGCTCCTTTCAGTAAGAAATTCCGACACTTCATCAATAAAAGCCTGATTAATCAATCCCTTTTCAAACGCATTTTTGACCATACTTTTGGGAATTTTACCCCTTCGCATAGCTTCCATAGTCTGGATTTGCATCGTGCCAAAAATCTGCGGTAGATTCAAATATTGTACACAAAAGCTCTGGCAATTCCCACAGCGAATGCACTTCAATCCACCATTGCGGAGAAAACGATTGTAATCTGCCACCCTTGCTGCAACTACCAGCTCCGCCTGAAACGCAATCCCCACCGGACATTTATCCTGGGTTCCATAACAGGCACGACACTCGTAACAATAAATCGTCTGCGGATTTTTATTAACAACTGCTTTCCCCACATCAATCGCGAGCATCGCTGCAATGCCAAACATTGCCGCCCGATTGAGATTAATTGTCAGCGCCCGATCATCCACATTGGTGAAAAATTGAAACCGCCGAATCCCCGGCATCACGTACGGCTGATCTTCTTCAAAGCGAGCGCCGATCGGTTTTTCTTCTTCTAATTTCTTTTGAGACTGCTTGATATTTTCCATGATAATAATTTTGAAATAATTATATATAAATCTAATCGTGAACTAAATCCTACCAATGATTTTATTTATGTAATAAGTATTAGTACCTTCCTCTTCCTTTCCTTTTTGGTGATCTTAAAAATCCATTATAATGTCTCATAAATAAATTACTTTCTATATCTAATATTATTTGAAGTGCTATGGAAACAAGAATTAACAATCTTGTTCCTCCTAAAAAAAATGCGAACTCATAAGAAACTTCTGAAACTGAAACAACAAAATGGGGAAAAACAGCAATAATAGCAAGAAAAATAGCTCCAGGCAACGTTATTTTATTCAATATATTATCTAAAAATTTAGCGGTTTGTATTCCTGGTTTTACTCCTGGAATAAGTCTGCCAGAAATCTTTAAATTATGTGCCTTGTTCCTTGTATCAAAGATTATAATATTATAAAAATAAGTATAGAAAATTACAAGCAAACAAAATACTAACAGATAAATCCACGATTGAACATTAAAATAAGAAACAAACTTATGAAAAAATTGGCTACTTGGAAAAATTATTTTTAATGTAATCGGAACAAGCACCACTGATTGTGCAATTACTAAAGGCTCTATTTTAGATATTATTAAATTTATTGAGACAAGTTTTGTTTCGTCGTCAGAGACTCTGCGACCAATTTCTCGCCGCTCATGAATTACAGGTATTTTACGAGAACCTTTAAACATTAACACTGTGATTGCCACGGTAAGAACCAGCAAAAATATTAATATGATCACTGTTAAGTAATTAAGTTCCCTATTTTTGATCTGAGTAATTATACCTATACAAGCATTTGGCAAATGAGAGACAATACCTCCAAAAACAACCACGTTAACACCATTGCTAATACCATGAACAGTTATTAGTTCACAAATATACATGATAAGTATTGCTCCAGCAGCCAAAGTAAATATCGCATGGATACGAAATCCCCAATCAGGATTTGATACTGCATACATACCGTTTGAGGTATGTATTTTTTCTATGAATAAACTCATACCATAGGCTTCAATTATTGCAAAAACTATGGTCATATATCTTGTATATTTGTATAATTTTTGTCGTCCCTCATCGCCCTCCATTTGTAATCGTCTAAGGAAAGGAATAAAAACTCCCAACCATTCCACTACCTCTTTTGCTGTAAAATACGGAGCTATGCTCAATGCGAAAAGAGTCGCCTTACCTAAGGCTCCCCCAACAAAAAAATCATAAAATCCAAATAATCCACCGCCCTCTGCTTCACGCATGAATTCCAAAACAACGCTACTATTAACTCCTGGAAGCACAATATGACTTCCAATTCGAACTACAACCAACATTCCAAGGGTAAAAAGAATTCGTTTTCTTAGTTCAGGAATTTTAAATATAGATCGAATTGACTTTAACATAATTTTATGAAATAATAGTGATTCATAATTATGCTAAACTATGCTAATAAATATTTTTTATCTTGGTAACATCAATGCCATTAACAATCCCGCAATCAATCCCCCAACTGCACCCTGAATCAATTCTTTCGGAGTTTTCATATCCAATGAGTAAGCGATGATTACGCCTGAAACTGCACCTGCAAATAAAAATGATAATAAAGTAAACACGAATTAATCCCTTTCTATGCCGTTTTTCTAACAACCGTAAGCGTCTTCGGCACCATAAATCCAATCAACAGCGCTGCAATTACGCCGCCGATAAATCCCTGGACGATCTGCAAAACTTGTAATTCATAAACC
>JAFGSC010000285.1 GCA_016934875.1 Candidatus Atribacteria bacterium | reverse complement strand
AGTGGGGTTTACTAAGCTTATTGGTCACCCAATAACTGGTAGGCTCTTACCCTGCCTTTTCACCATTGCCTTAAAGGCTGTTTCTTTTCTGTAGCACTTTCCTGGGATTACCCCCACTGGGTGTTACCCAGCACTCTGCCCTATGGAGCTCGGACTTTCCTCAGGTTATAAATAACCTGCGACTACCCCGCCTACTTGCCATAAATCATCATGGCTTATCAGGACTTTTTCAAAAACCATTTTAATGGTCACTTCTTTTCCAAACTAATATTCTATTACAATTCGGGCAGGTAATCAAGAGGTCATCCTTTTGTAAATGGTATATGATATCACTTGGCAGGGATAGATTACATCCGCTGCAGGTAGGTCCGTCGATCTCAACCACGACCTTCCCTTCTTTTTCTTTCCAAAGCATGCGGTAACTTTCTAATAATTCATGATTGGTTATCTTACTGATGATTTCTTCCCTTTTTTTATTTCTCTCCTGAATCCGTAGCTGAATTTCCTTTTCTTCCTGACTGACTTCCAGATTCCTTTTTTTCAGCTGTTCCTTTATTTGTGACAATTCTTTTTCAATCTTGCCTATTCCTTCTTTGTATCCATCTTCTTCATCCATCATGATCAGTAAGTCTTCTTCAATTTTATCCCTATCATTTTTCATCGATTCAATTACTTTCTGGAGTTGCTTTAATTCTTTAATATCACTTGTTTTCCCGCTATACAATTCATCTTGATGCTTTATGATCTTGGCATCTATGGTCTTTGAATCAATTTCTCTCCGCTTGATTTTCATTTGTAATTCCTTCAGGCTTTCTTTTTCCTTAAGATACCTCTTCTCTATGTTTTCAATGACCTTTTCTATTTCATTGATGCTGTCGGGGAGCCTCTTCTGTTTTTTCTCCTCATGTAAAATCTCAAGATCAATTTCCTGCAATTCCAGCAAGGCATACAATTGTTCTCTCAAAAGATCCTCCTTTATGTATTGCCGTATTTTTCCACTTGTTATTAAAATAAAAAAGCCTTACTTCCATTTCAGTGGAAGTAAGGCTTATTGGCACACACTTTCATATGCTTGATATCGCTTATTTTTTTACAACCCTCAGAAAATTCAATATTTCTAATTTTCATACAGCAAACTCTCTTTATTCTGAATAACTAACAAAGTGGTGGGCCCACCCGGGATCGAACCAGGGACCGGCCGGTTATGAGCCGGCTGCTCTACCAACTGAGCTATGGGCCCTACTCATGATTTACTCCTCTAAGAGTATAACAGATATCAAATGAAAGTCAAGGAATTCTAAGAGAGAAAAAAATGCCTTAAAGTCCTAAACTTTAAGCTTATTCTGGTAATTGCTTCTCAGCTGACCACAGGCTGCTTGAATATCTTGACCCTTTGAATATCGAATGGTAACAGGTATTCGATTTCTTTTTAATATAGCCTGAAATATTGAAACTGCTCTCTCTTCTGAAGGCAATAAGTCTGTCTTGTTTTGAATAGGATTATAGATGATTAAATTTACTTTTGCGTCAAAGTCAGAAATTAAATGACTTAATTTGTTTGCCTGTTCAACTGAATCATTAATCCCTTTTAACATAAGGTACTCAAAGGTAATCTGTCTTCGTTTTTTTTCTACATATTTCTTGCAGGCATGGATCAGCTCTTTTAGCGGATATTTCTTATTGACTGGCATTAACTGAGATCTTATTTCATCATCAGCACTATGCAAAGAAACGGATAGCTCAACTTGAAAGGGATGGTTGGATAATTTTTGAATGCCCGGAATAATTCCACACGTTGAAATTGTAATCTTCCTCGCGCCAATATTGAGACCCTCGTCCGTATTCATCATTTGAATGGATTTCATGACTTGGTCATAATTATCAAAAGGTTCTCCCATCCCCATAAAAACGACATTGTGAACATACTCATTGGTCACCTTCATGATCGATAAAATCTGGTCAATGATTTCACCCGTTGATAAATTCCTTTTAAAACCATCTTGACCACTGGCACAGAAGAGGCAATGCCAATGACAGCCAACTTGCGAAGAAAGACATACCGTATTCCGGTTACCGTTTCGAATCAAAACGCTTTCTACCAAATGCCCGTCGCTTAGTTCAAAGAGAAATTTTACTGAGCCATCCTGTGAAGACAAAGTTTGAATAGGTTTAATTTGTGTGAGTAGAAAATGATCGTTTAGCTGATCGATGAAATGCCTTGGCAAATTTTTCATTTCAAGGAAAGAGCTTACTTTTTGCCTATATATCCAGCCAAAGACTTGGTCAACTCTGAAAGAAGGTTCAAAAAACTCACCTGTAACAATATCTTTCAACTCATCCAAACTTAAATCTTTAATGTTTTTCTTCTTTTCGATTTCCATAAATCAGTTCTTCTCTTTTCTAAATCCCAGGCATTCTATTGTTTATCCCTTGCTCCAAATATGGCAGTACCAATCCTTACGAGATTTGCCCCTTCCTCGATGGCAACATGATAGGAATTTGACATTCCCATCGAAAGATATTGCATATCAACCCGTTCTAATTGTAATTTTTTCAACCTGTCAAAAAGTTTTTTTGTTCTCCGGAAAAAGGGTCGCGGTTTTTCCGGATCATCAAAACGCGGACCCATGGTCATTAATCCATTCAGGTGAATATGAGTAAGCCGAGCAACATCTATGACCAGTTTTTCCATAAAATCTTCAAAATCTATATGCTCATCCGGCATTATTCCATCCTTAGAGAACTCGCTGCCGATGTTAATTTCCAATAAAATTGAAAGATACTTTTTCCCTGTTTTTTCTACTCTTTCGTCAATATCCTGTGCTAATGTCAAAGAGTCAACTGTCTGAATCGTATCAAATATCGGAATTGCCTTATTGATTTTATTTTTTTGAAGATGGCCTATCATATGCCAATTAACCTTTTTGGCCGTTTCAGGTCCAAGTAAACGAATCATTTCTTCGGCCTCTTGAACGTAATTTTCACCAATGTCCGTAATTCCAGCATCGATCAATTCCTTTACTTCTTCCACTGTCCTTGTTTTAGCGGCTGCAATAATTTTAACATTCGACGGGATTTCTGACCTTATCCTCTGGTAGCTTTCCAGAATACTCATACCCAATGCTCTCCTCTCTACCTTTTACTATATGAATAGAACCATTTCCTTATATTTTTATTATTATCCAAATGTTCATCTTTTTCAAGAAATTAAAAATCTTTTACCCTTTTCATGTAGTTCAAAACCAAAAATGGCAAAAAATTATTTTATAGGGTTATCATCGTATAATTTAAGGGTAAGAACTTGGACCAAAATGAAGAAGATAGCTCAGCCATCCTGCTTATTGATCGGCGGTTGTCCCAATACTTCAAAAACAAGACTTCCCAATCTGTTTTCTCGTTCCTTTTTGATGAATTTTTTTCTACTCACGGTTGGATTGATCAATACTCTTTGATCTGCACTTTTTAAAGAAAATTTTTCTTCAAAGACTGGCTTTTCCCTGGATTGGATAATTTCACTTAAATGACTATCAATTTTCATTGGAGGCTGCTTATTTTCTATTCTTTCCCGATGATCAAAAGAAGTTCCCTCGATTAAACGCCTGAATAACTCGGGGCTTGGTTGATATAAACTCTTTTCTTTCTCTTTCGTTTTAGAAATCTCAGAGAGCTCGGAAGGAATTTTCTTATCCGATTCAGATGTCTCATCATCTTGATTGAGCAGTATTGTTTCCTCTCCTTTGAAAAAATCATCATGGCTTTTTTTCCAAAATAGATTCATTTGATTTTCTCCAAAATCATGTCTATTTAAAAAATAAAACAAAAGTCGGTAACCTGGCAATCCTGGCTTTATGCTTTAGACCCATAGCTTTGCGTCCTATCCTTTCGGATAGTTTGCCCTTATCAACTTTCAATAAGATGATAATAATTATAAATAATGATTATAAAGGTAAAGTTTTCCTAATTATTATATTCCCTATTTTTCACTATTTTAACTGAAAATATTCATTAATTCTAAAAAAAATACCTTCTCTAAGAAGATTCTCATCGATTATTTTTTAATAATGAATCTCCCGGGGGAGTTTTTTTGCCTGATCAATCCATTTTTTCACTTCAGATAACACAGGTACCCTTCTGACAAGCTTCTTTTCCTGATTTACTTCTTCAATTTTTTTAATCAGGTTTTCTGGAACACGCTTGGAAAGTTCAACAACAGTATCGACACCAGATGCTTCCAATAATTCAGAATATTCACTAGCCACTCCTTTAATCCTGAAAAGATCAGCAAAATTTACCCATTTCAGAATCACATTTTCATCCAAGCCTGCTTTACCAGCAATTTCTTTTCGTCCAGCGGGTTCAGCACCCATTTTCAGCAATTTCTCTACCGAGCTTATACCGGCTTTTTTAAGTTTTTTAGCATTTACCTCTCCAACCCCT
>JAFGSC010000284.1 GCA_016934875.1 Candidatus Atribacteria bacterium | reverse complement strand
TGCTTTGTGAACCGCCGTATACCGAACGGTACGTACGGTGGTGTGAGGGGACGGTAGATGAACTAATTATCTACCTCCTACTCGATTGGAACTTAAAAATAGAATTGATTTAAAACACAAAGAGGATAAGAAAGAAGATGAAGTCCGAGAAATGATTTTAAATGGAGAAAATGAAAAATTAGAAATTAAATCAACATTACGTTTTGATTTACGAGGAGGGAATATTAACAAAAAATTAGAATATGTTGTTGCTAAAACTATTTCTGCCTTTTTAAATAGTGATGGTGGAATTTTAATCATTGGTGTTGATGATGAAGGAAATATTTTAGGACTAGAAAAAGACATGAAAACTCTTCCCAAACAAAATATAGATGGATTTGAACTACATTTAAGGCAAGTCATTAAAAAATATTTAGGAGATAATTTTGAAAAATATCTAAAAATATCTTTCTCAAAAATTGATGACAAGGAAGTATGTGTTATAAAAATATCAAAAAGTGGAAGCCCTGTTTTTATAACTTTTGAGGGTAATGAAGGCTTTTTTATTCGTAATGGCAATGCTTCAATTCCGAAAAATAGGAAAGAACAAAGTGAATACGAAAAACTACACTGGAATTAAAATAAGGGGTTTAAAATTAAATAGAGGCAGATCCTATTTTCTTTATCAAAAGGAAAAGTTATGAGAGTTATCACATGGAATTGTAGAAGAGCGACAAAAGAGAAAGATATTTGGAAACACTTACAAAAATTATCGCCTGATATCATGCTATTACAGGAAGTCTCTTCATTCCCCAATTGGATTGAAAATAATTATATTTATAAATATGAAAAGTCTAGTACGAAAAATAATACTAAGCAAAGATTTGGAAACTTTTTGGCGCATAACGGAGGAAAGATACAAGAAATTGAATTAACGACAGAATTAGCATGGGTAAATAAAGAACTAAAAAGATTTAAAGGAAATTTGCTTTCTTACAAAATAAAATTGAATAGTAATACCCTAAACATGATTTCTGTCTATAGCCCTGCATGGCCTTTAAATAGTGATTTACTAAACCAAGAACAAATTGGTTCAGTTAAACTAACGCAAAATAGGGAGTTATGGCTTGCTGATTTATTATGGTATGCATTAAAATGCAATATTAATCCTAATGAGTATTATATTATCGGAGGAGATTTTAATCTATCTATAACATTTGATAGTTGTTGGGGCAAGAATCCACGAGGGAATCAAGAATATTTAGACAGGATGAGAAAAATTGGATTAATCGAATGTTTAAAAGAATATAATGGAAGATTGATTCCAACATTTAAAAATATGGCAAATGGAAAGATGTTACATCAAATGGATCACTTTTTTGTAACAACTAAGTTATATGCAAAAATTAAGGACTGCCACGTTGGAGACGAGAGTGTAATTTATAGGAATAAATTAAGTGATCATTTACCTATAATTGCAGATTTTAATATCAATGAATAATAAATAATAATAAATAACGAAATAATCTATTCCCTTAGATAATTAATATTTTTCTTTAAATAAATAATTAACGTTTGTTTTTTCATTGGTACACCTAATCTTATGTTAGGCGACGAAGGAGTTAGACATGAGCAAACATGAAACACCGATGACCCGCTGGTATTGGAAGCAGATTGGTGGAACACTAATCGAAGAGTTTGTGGCCGTCAATGGCCGTGCCGACCATGGAAAGCGAGTTCTGGACGCGATTATTATCCCGTCCGGGGCGTTTCGTATAGCGAAGCAACACGAAGTATCCATCGAGAGCAAGGATGTCGTCGTCGTACAGACGAAGACTGGCCGACTGGGGATGTACCTGCTGGGGCAAGCTCTATTCTCAGCGCAACTCGTGCAGTGCTTTCACCCACGATCGGTCTTGTCTGTAGCGCTGTGCGGCAAGGATGACGCAGTTCTTCGGCCGCTGTTCGAGCAGTACCCTGGCATGAAGGTGGTCGTATGTCCATCGGAGGCAAGGTGTAAAAGAGGATCAGGTCTTGAAATATAACATTTTACTCAACTAAGAGGTCTTAACATTTGACATATAATTAGAAATTCAATTCAAAAGGAGTCTATTGTGATTGAAAAAGAGCGTAAGAAAAAATCAGGAATACAATGTATAGCTTTACCAAAAAGGAGGCATTTAAAAGCGAATGAACCTACAAAAAAGAGGAAACCAAAGGAAAAGTATGATGTTGAATACTTAAAAATAGCTCATAAACATTCTTTTTATAACCAGAAAGAAATCATGGAAAGTGATGTTTGTGGTTGTTTCAGCTGCAAACAAATATTTAAACCGAATGAAATTTTTAACTGGTGTGATGAAGATAATCCTAAAGGCTCAACTGCTCTTTGTCCTATTTGTTATGTAGATGCTGTCATTGGATCCAAATCAGGATATCCGGTTGATGAACAGGAATTTCTTGAAGAGATGAACGAGCATTGGTTTTAATTAGTTAAAACAATTCTAAGTATGTAAGAAAAAAACGATTCACCTTAAGTTTGTAAGTATAAATAAACTAATTTTATCGTCAAAATAATTTTGAAAATTGGTAAAATGTGAATATGTAAAAACTATCGCAATCCATCCCTGATGCAAACTAGCATGGTTAAATTAAAATAAGGAAATCATAATAACATAGAAAGGAAAATAATTTTGATCAAAAAATATCAAGGCTGTCTACTGGGGCTTGCCATCGGTGATGCATTAGGTGCCCCGGTTGAATTGTTACGATTACCGGAAATAAAAAACCTGTACGGTAGGGATGGGATCATTGATTTTCATGAATGGCGTGGCTTTAAGCCTGGATCCTATACCGATGATACTCAAATGTCATTGGCTACTGCGATCGGTTGTCTAAGAGCCTATCAAAGGGGGCGTGACAGAGGAATATGCCATTCAGCTTCTGTTGTCCATCAATGTTATTTGGACTGGCTTGAATCTCAGAATGATTTAGGCCAGAGAAGGGGTCCGGGTAACACTTGCTTGCGTGCTTTACAAAGTAGGAAAATGGGAACGATTGAAGAGAAGATTAATGATAGCAAAGGTTGCGGTGGAGTCATGCGCACCGCTCCAGTCGGTTTAGCTTTTCAACCGGATAGGGCATTTCAAGAAGGTGTAGAATATGCATCCATCACCCATGGGCATCCTTCCGGATATTTAACCGCAGGATTTCTCTCTGCAATGATATCCTATATTATTGAAGGTAAGCCGCTATTAGAGGCAATAGATCTCTCTATCGAGCAGCTGATCCGGCATGACGGGCACAGCGAGACACTCCAAATAATTGAACTGGCGAAAAAACTATCTGTCAGTCAAAAGTCGGTAGAAAAATCGATTCAAACTATTGGAGAGGGATGGGTAGGAGAGGAAGCCTTAGCTATTTCTCTTTACTGTTCTCTAAAGTTTTCGGATAATTTTGAAAGAGGAACCCTGGCGGCGGTCAATCATTCAGGGGATAGTGACTCAACCGGGTCGATCACCGGGGCTATTTTGGGAACCTTACTGGGGGTTGAATCAATCCCTAGAGCCTGGGTACAAAAGGTGGAAGGGTCGGATAGAATTAAAAAAGTAGCCGATGATATGTTCAGCGTCTTTCAAAGCAGAAAGGATCTTTCCTTGGAGGAATATCCACCGTTTTAATGGTGTTGAGCTTGGCTTAGTAAAACAAAATGTTTGCAGTACTCTTAAAAGTAACAGTACGAGCAGTAATGAATATGTAAGTATGGGAGTTAGGTTGAAGTACTTTTCAAATATGGTCTGAAGTTCATTAAAAATAAAGATAATAGAAAACATACTGTTGCAGTTATTTTGTATGGAGATTTTGGATTCTCTTTACAGTACTTAAGATAGAAATTGATTACAGGTTTAAATATATAAGGAGATGGTTATGATTATAGAAAGATTTTTAAATCAAAAAAATTTAACCAGGATAAAAAATGATTTTAAATTCTTAATTAAGATGATTCAAGGTAAAAATTACATGGGAGAATTTGATCTGGCTTTACGCGACAATTATTTTAATCTTTATTACAAAGGAAACAGTTTAGCCAAAGTTGTATTTAGTAAAGGCAACTCCTATAAAATCTCAATTCATGAAAAGTTTTTTAAAAATACTGGTGCCTACCATGATACTCGTTTTTCTGCTACAAAGAAAGGTGATTACTTTGAAATAAATTTAGATACTAAATTACTGCATCTTTTCTTTCAGAAGAAATATATAAAGCAATTTATTTCAAAGATCCGTGAAGTGAATAATGGTGAGGAAATTACTTTGGAGCAAGCCATCATTACTGATAATTTAGAAAGAGAGGACATTATACTTATTGACAGGCAAATAGCAGATAAAGACTATAGAAAAAGAATGGACTTACTTGCGCTTCGCCAGCTAGGGAAAGATAAAAACCAATATAGTTTTTGTGTAATAGAAGTTAAATTGGGAAATAATCCACAATTAAAAAATGAAGTTGCTAACCAACTTAATGATTATGTTTCTCATATTGAAAAATATTTTGATGATTATAGGGATTGTTATGAAAAACAATATAAGCAGAAAAGAGAGTTAGGTTTAAATATTGGTCCAAAGTATAATTCTATTAAAATTGTCCGTCCAGTTAAGGGGTTAATAGCAGTAGTGGGATATTCCGGAATAGCAAAAACCCAAATAGCACAATTGAAAAGTAAATATCCAATATTAGATGTGAAAAGTTTTGTCTATTCATTATAATAAAATGTATTTAAAAAATCATGATTTTATAATGCGTTTAAAAGGTCTAATTAATTTATGTAATTTTACAGCACGCCTTTTTTATATATTAAGAGTATTTCCAGAGAAAAATGTACCCTATTTGAAAAAACTTTATCTATAAAAATATAAAGGTAAGGAAATGAGAAATTTAAAAGAAGGAAGTATCCTATCCGACCCGCGCATGATCATGTTTTTCTGATAGAACAATGGAGCAAAAGTGAATTAATGGAAAAACTGAAATGCCTTGTTTTAAAACCATGAAAATAATCATTCATCGGGGGACACATGAAATCGGTGGTTCATGTGTGGAAATACAGAGTAAAAAAAGCAGGATATTGATTGACATCGGTATGCCTTTGGTGAAAAAGGATGGAGACAGGTTTAGTTTTAAGGAGCATGAAAATAAGTCTGGTCCCGAGCTGGTAAAGGAAAAGGTGCTGCCTGATATTGGTGGCA
>JAFGSC010000283.1 GCA_016934875.1 Candidatus Atribacteria bacterium | reverse complement strand
TCAGTCCAATCAGCGAAGCTGAGAAAATAAGTTTACGTAGTCAAATGGGTTATCATGAGAATCAAATCATTGTTTTATGCGTAGGAGCCATTATTAAAAGGAAGGGAATGGATTTACTGATCAAAACTTTTCAAAAATTTAAAAAAAGGCACGATAATGCATTACTAATCCTAGTAGGTCCAATCCCAAGTTCTGATAATAAAAGAATTCGTAAAGGTTATCAAGAATATTTAGAAATAAAGAAATTGATTGATGATTTTCAACTCGAGCATTTCATTCACTTGACCGGAACAAAAAACAATATTGATGAATATATGAAAATAAGCGATTTTTTTGTTTTTCTGTCTAGGCAGGAGGGACTTCCAAACGTATTATTAGAATCAATGTCTACCGGATTACCGGTCATCACCTTAAACAGAGCGGGAGTTACCGGATATATCATCCGGAATAAAATCGATGGGATCATCGTTGATGAAGAGAATCCGGAAAAGATTGCCCTGGAAATGGAGCATCTGATAAATAATGACGATTTATATCATAATATTTCCATTCATTCCAGAAATACAATTCTTGACAGGTTTACGGATCAGATTATTGATCATCAATATGAGGAAATCTATGAAGAAATATCATAGTCATGGGTGATTTTGATAGCTAAGGCAGTTTTGTCTAGCTTTAAAATATCGAGTGATCAAAATATAGGAAATGGATGATGCAGAACTTAACTACTTTTAGGATTTAATGTTTTGTTTTTCCGAGGAACATACATTGGGAAATCATGGTAAAAAAATAAATATTGCAATTATCATTCCACGCTTTAGCGGAGGAGGGGCAGAAAGAACAGTCTCTAAATTATCATTTTATCTGCCAGGGAATCGGTTTGAAAAGTATATTGTTATCTTTGATGCCGGAGAAATGAAATATGAGTACGAGGGGCATTTGGTGAATTTAAATTTAAAGGCAAGTCATTCCGTGCCAGGCAAATTAATTCAGTTGATGAAAAGAATAGTAAAGCTGAAAAAGGTAAAGCAACAGTTTCAAATTCAAATCAGTGTGAGTTTCCTGAATAACGCAAACATTGTCAATATACTTAGTAGAGTGGGAGATAACATTATTTTATCCATAAGAAATGATCCTACAAAAAGCATACAAACGTTTTATCGCAAAATTCAAAATTTTTTACTAAAAATATTTTATAAACGCGCAGATTTATTGATTGCAGTATCAAAAGGGGTTCAGGATCATTTAATAAAAAATTATCAGATCAATCCAAATAAGACTCGAGTAATCTCTAATTTTGTTGATTTAGCACAAATCAGGGATTTATCTGCCCAAGAAATAGAACTTGAGTTGGAAGACCTGTTTCAACAACCGGTGATCATCAGTGTGGGTAGATTAACTAAACAAAAAGGGCAGTGGCATTTAATCAGGGCTTTTAAGAAAGTGAAGGAGATTTTTTCTGAATTGAAATTGGTCTTCTTAGGAGAAGGAGAGTTGGAAAGTTATTTAAAAGAACTAGTCCATAAATTAAACCTAGAAAAAGAGGTCTATTTCCTGGGTTTTCAACAAAATCCTTTTAAATTGATTGCAAGATCTAAGTTTATTGTCTTATCTTCTATATATGAAGGTTATCCAAATGTCTTGATTGAAGCAATGGCCTGTGGTATTCCCGTAATCTCAACAGACTGCGATTCAGGGCCGAGAGAGATATTAGCTCCGGACACGAATTTTAAAATAAGAACAAAGACGATTGAGTATGCAAAATACGGAATTCTTGTACCAGCTTTGAGTGGTTATTTTTTAAGAGCTGAATTGCCTTTGACCAAAGAAGAAAATCTACTAGCGGAGAGTATGATAGCGCTCAATGCCTCTGGTGAATTATTCATCAAATATGCAAAAAGATCTTTAATAAGGGCACATGATTTTGAAATAAAGAAAAATATGGTAGAGTATGAAAAAGTCTTTGCCGATATTTTGTATGAAAGCATATCAAAGAATGAACATCATTGAGAAGGCAAGACAATCTTGGTTTGGATAATTAACCTCTAGAATGGTTTGACAATCCCCAAATTAAGGAAGATATCGTTTATGGAAAAGAAATTTATTTTTATTTGTGGTAATTTTGGATACAAGAGTCATCAGGTTGATGGGCAAACTGTAAAAACCAGGCAGTTTAAAGAGATATTATCAGAAAAACTTGGCAGTGACCGTGTCGTTTTTACCGATACTTCTTATGCACGTTCAAAACCAATCATGATTTTAAAAGAAATGATAACTCATACTAGGCAATGCTCCCATTTTTTTATCCTACCCGGTAGGAATGGTTTGAGGTTTTTCTTGCCTTTTTATATCCAATGGAAAAAGATACTAGGGATTGATGTAAGGTATATTGTCATCGGTGGCTGGTTAGACCGTTTCCTGAAGAAAAAAAAATACTATCTTAATCTATGCAAACAATTGAATGGAATCTACGTGGAAACCAACGGAATGAAAGAAAAATTAACCGGCATGGGGTTAGACAATGTTTATATTTTGCCTAATTTCAGAAAAATAGGTTTTGAAATTGAAAGGGTTAACAAGGTTGAAAAGCCATTGAAGGTTGTCTATTTTTCAAGAGTCATAAAAGAAAAAGGCATTGAATTAGCCATTGAAGCAGTGGAGGAAATCAACAAGGATGAAAAGATGATTCAGTTCGATATTTATGGACCAATCGAACATAACTATGAAAAAGTATTTTATGATCAACTATCGAATGCAAGAAACGATATTTCTTACCGGGGAATCATAGAGCCCGTGAATCATCAAATTTACCTACAGTTATCTCAATATGATTTAATGATATTTCCCACTTATTACCCGGGGGAAGGTTTCCCTGGGGCGATCGTAGATTCTTTGATCTCCGGAGTGCCGGTCCTGGCTTCCGATTGGAATTATAATGCTGAGATCATTGAAGATAATAAAACCGGTAAATTGTTTGTTAGCCAGGATTTAAGAGATTTGATTGTACAATTGAAATTTTTGCTAAAAAATACTGATTTAATCAATGAAATGAAAAAAAACTGTCTGGAAGCAGCAAAAAAATATCAAGCCGATGTAGTGATAGGCGAGCTTCTTAAAAATCTTTCGTTAGAATAAAATCTAAATAGCATGATTTAAATTTTATTGGTTGATTTTAAATCAAGATCTGTTACGTTATGTCTTTAGATTATTTGGGAGTTGAGTTCGGCTATTGGAAAGTTAGGATGTAAAATATAAAATATGTGTTTTGATAGCAGGTCGACAAAATAAATTAAGAATATTTTGAGCATTGTATAAAATGAGCAATACAATTTTTCATAAGGTAAAAAATACCATCCAAAAGAATAATTTTTTATTTATTTTTTTCAAAAATATTGAGATTTATACCATTTATCTTTTGAACAATATAAGTCATTATCAATTGATAAAAGTTCAATTTTTTAAAAAAATGGGTTATCCTTTAAATCTAAAGAATCCTCAGTCCTTTAACGAAAAGGTTACTTGGAAGAAGATTTATGATCGGAATCCCCTTCTGCCCGTCGTAGCGGATAAATACGCAGTCCGCTCTTATATCCAGAAGATGCTAGGAGAGGCAAAGGCTAAGGAGGTCCTGATTCCCCTGTTGTATGTGACCGATCAACCGGAAACCATTCCCTTTGAAAGTCTTCCCCCTGACTTTATTATCAAGCCTAACCATGCTTCCGGAAAACATATTATTGTTGAGCATGGATCCTATGATCAGCAAGAAATTATCAAGATCTGTAAAAGGTGGCTTAAAACTCCTTATGGTTTTGATAAACTGGAATGGGCTTATCAGCTGATTAAGAGAAAGATTGTCATTGAAGAATTGTTACATGAAGATAAAGGTAACCCTAGAGATTTTAAACTCTATATGTTTCATGGAAAGTGTAAATTGATTCGTGTGACTTTTAGAACAAAAGATGGTATTTCTAAAAGTGCTTTTGATGAAAAATGGCATTATCTGCCTATTAAAAGCTTAGATTTTACCCAAGGACCAGGGATAGAAAAACCAAAAAATTTTAAAGAGATGTTGGAATTAGCAGAAATCCTATCGAAACCTTTTGACTATATCCGTGTTGATCTCTATAACATCAATGGAAAGATCTATTTTGGAGAATTAACAAATTATCCGGGAAGTGGTCTAATAAGGTTCGAACCAAAAACCGTTGATAATCAGTTGGGAAATTACTGGACGATCGAGCCAAAATATTGGAAAATAATATCAAGGAAAAGTTAAAAAAGTTTTTATGAATTGAACAGATTGAAATACTGTTTTAAGGGATGTTAAACAATGGCAAATTTTATCGTCAAACGGATTTTATCTTTTCTTGTTTCGCTCGTTATCATATCGGTGATTATTTTCTCTGTCATGCATACCATTCCCGGAGGTCCCTTTGATGAAGAGAAAATGCCACTTTCACCTGCAGCAAGAGAGAAACTGCTTAAGATGTATGGGCTGAATGAACCTTTATATATTCAATATTTAAAATATATGTGGAATGCCCTGCATCTCAATTTTGGTAAGTCCTATCAAAGCCCTGGAGAGGAAATGATCGACTTGATTCAAAGAACCTTAAAAATCAGTGCTCTATTGGGAGGATTAGGATTAGCTTGGGCTATTCCGATAGGCTTATTCTTAGGTATACTCTCGTCGGTTAAAGCCAATAGTTTTATTGATTATTTTTGTACAATATTTACTAGTTATACGATTTCTATCCCTGTGTATGTCAGCTCAATTTTTTTAGTATTTATTTTCTCACTTTGGCTTCATTGGCTCCCTACAGGTGGGTTCGGAGGCC
>JAFGSC010000282.1 GCA_016934875.1 Candidatus Atribacteria bacterium | reverse complement strand
TTCTATTAATATATAATAGGATCTCCCTTTTTTCCCAAACCTATCGTTTATATAGCCGACTGCCGTCTACAATATTTATGAGAACAATCTGCATTTCCCATCACCGTCATATAATCCGGACGGATAGTAGTCTTAGCCTGTAAATCCTTAACGTCTGCCTGAAGTACAGCGATCTGGGCTTGCTGTTCTTTGGCAAGTTGTAACTGAGTAGCAAAGAGGTCAAGGCTGGAAAGAGGTTTGGTAGCTATCGCTTTGTACTGTTTCTCTACTTCGATGAAGTATTGGCGAACTTTCTCGCCGGCTTCATTACGAACCATCATACTCAGTCTTTTGGCAAAGTCAATGGATAATGCAAAGTCCTGATTACGAGGACTACTCGCCCTTAGTGCGAGTTCGTTTCCAACACTGAACCCAATGAAATCCCAATCTTCGTACTGAATAGCGAATTCGTTATTAACGATATTCTTTCTGTACCATTTTGCCCAATGAGATGGGTTCAGTCCAAGTGTATCATACAGTTCTCTTGCGGATACTGCTTTCTTGCCGTTGTGGTCGGTGATCTTTCCTCCCCAGACTCGATATTCTTAACAAAAAGGAAGAGGATATATTGTATAGTTTATCTTATGTGGTTAGCCAACTTGACAATTGCTGGTAATGTGCTAAAGTCAACCTCGCTTTGCGCCTTACCAGCCTGAGTTAAAATTACCAATCTATTATTTGAAAAGCATTTCCTCTTGGATGCTGTAACACATTTCGGAGTGTATAAACCATCGTGACAGGTTTAAAGAAGGAAATGCCGCTGAGATCATATATCGGGAATATTTAGTAACTTACAAAATTGTAATCAGTTTTTAGGATTTGTTTTATAATTAAGACTATGCATAAGAGATTTAGATTTTATCAGGTTATTGCAATATTTTTTCTTTTGCAGTTTTCTGCATGTTGCAAGGATAATGAGGAAAATTTATCATCAACTATTACAGATATTGATGGGAATTCTTATCAAGCAATAAAAATAGGTAATAAATGGTGGATGGCAGAGAACTTAAAAACCACAAAGTATAATGATGGAATAGCTATTCCAAATGTCACTGATAATACACAATGGGAAGGTCTTACAACCGGAGCCTACTGTTGGTACAATAATGATGGATCTACTTATAAAGATCAATATGGAGCTTTATATAACTGGCATGCCATAAGTAGTAAACTGTGTCCTATTGGTTGGCATGTTCCTGCAGATGTGGAGTGGAAAATACTGGAAATAGAATTAGGGATGACTCCATCTGATGCTGATAGTTGTGATAACAGGGGAACAGATCAGGGTTTACAGTTAAAAGTAAACGGCACATCTGGATTTAACGGAGAATTGGCTGGTGCAAGAGACGTAAATGATGGATTCATCCATTTTTCTGAATACGGATATTTTTGGACATCTACAACATCAGTTGAAAATACAACTTGGGCATATGATAGGATACTTTCAAATACGAATTCGCTGGTTAGACGATATCCAAATGATAAGAAGGATGGTTTTTCTATCCGCTGTGTTAAGGATTGATTAATTAAAGTAAGGAATAACAAAAATAATTTTCATAAAATACGTATCTATTGAAAAGCCAAAATCTTTCCCTAAATGTGGCTCTAAAAGGTGGTTAAGATACTATATGGCTACCCGAATTATGAAGCTCATCTCGAAGAAGTGGTAGGCAAGCTTATACTTGGAGGATGCGAGATGACAGGTGACGATCCACTATGGGGTTGTGTAGACTACAAAATAAATATTTATAAGAAAAAGTCAAAACGTTGACTTTTTTATTGTTATGCATTTTATTATCATACTAATCTAATAACAAAGCGACATCCCCTGATTTATTTGTGGAATAAATGTCTCGCTGCATTCAAACCTACTTAATTAAAAGTACGGCTTAACAAGATAGGAGATGTCGCCTTATCAAATTTCAGAAAATTATATCAGTTGAGCAAATATATAACACCGGAATAAAAAAGCCCCCCGAGCTGATCCGAGGGCTGGGGGACACAATAATAGCACACAAAACCCCCGGAAGCTGATTTCCGAGACTGTATACAAATTTTAGAAAGATGACTCTTTATTTACAATCCCACCCAACATCAAATTTTTCAACAGTTACTTCACCGTTTGCATTTATGGTCAAATGGTAAGTCCAGTGCAATTTGCCAATTACCTTCCCATCCAATTTAACTATTGCAGTACTTACATCAGTTATTTCTTTTCCATTAAATGGAAATGAATTAGACACATAAATTTGTGATAACTCATAAACCTTACCTGATGTACCTGTTATATAAACTTTAAAAGGTTTTTCCATATAAAGGTTCGGCATAATTTTATATTCGACAGTTACAAATCCAGTGAGATAATCATCTGTACATGGGATATATTGACCGGTCATATCATACGTGTATTCTCCTTTTATAACAGGTGGTTGAGCCTTAATAGGATTAAAAGCAAAGACTGCAATAATGCACAGTAACATAAAAACTTTTAGTGTTTTCATAATTGAAAGATTTTAGTTAATAAATAAGAAGTTAGATATAAATGGCTTAATTTTTTTTATCATGGTTCATGTGTGTTAAAACAAAATTTCTTTGATGGGATAAATAATGCATATAGATCGCCCATATAATAAATCTGTTATACAAGTTCGGAATTTGAAAAGGAAGTAAATAGCAACTATGTTTCAAAAAGCTTAAATTTTTGCACTATTCCTTAAATTATGTTTCAAAAAGCTCAAATTATTGATGCAGAACTGAAATTGTACTCTGAGAACCAGAAACAGTTTTGAGACTTTGAGTTTAGCTTTTA
>JAFGSC010000281.1 GCA_016934875.1 Candidatus Atribacteria bacterium | reverse complement strand
GTTTGCCTCCTGCACCTGCCACCATGGGCTGGCGCCCGGCTTGCCGAAAGAGGAAGAGGAATGCCTTATGACCGGCCTTGCGGAGTTGCTGGAGCTAAGGGATGGCCGGCGAAGATAAAGGCGGTACCGGAAGTGCTTGAGTGGTTGCTGGGATTAAAAGAGTGTTTGAATGGTTGGGGGTGCCTCCAGCTTATGCTTTATTCATGTCCGAGGATGAGATTTGGTGGGCTGGCTGAAAGGGTCACTTGGGGGATTGGGTTAAATAGTTGAAGAGTTGAGAAGTTTTGGGTGTGTCTGCGAATGACGCTAATTCTTGGCTGCGCCAAGCGGCAAAGCCGAGCGTCGCGAATTGAACCGCAAATTTTCCTGCGGAAAGCGTAAGTGTAAGCGATGGCTTGGCGGAGCAATAGAAATTGAAAGGTTTATAGACTATACTTCTTATCTGGATGGTTGATTCCTTGTTGTTTGATATCGTACTGCCCTATGGGCAGGTGACTTATAGTATCGGGTTACCACAGGCTTACGCCTGGGGTTAATCATATGTTGTCCTCCGGACAAAATTGTTTTTTAAATATGTTGCGCGAAAGGTAGTTGAACTACGTTATTTGAGATAAAAATAAAAAATCATTAAGAGATTGGCAACTTATTCTTTAAATTGAGCTATCAATTTAAAACCTCTGTAATCCCCCTCCCCTGCCCGTTATGCTCCACTACTAAACCAAAAAAACGACCGAAAAGTTTGTTTTTTCGAGTGTTTTGTTGGCAATAGCAGGTTTCCAACATTAATATAATCTCCAAATTCATAATATAAATCAAATAAAAGAAATAAATTTAGAATGGTACTTTTACTTTTGTACAAAACCAACTACACTTTATTTGAGATGATCAAAGGCAAGATACTCGTAATAGATGATGAAGACCAACTTCGTAAAGCATTATCAAGGATAATTGAGCTGGAAGGATATGAAGTTTTGCAAGCCGAGAACGCAACCAAAGGGCTTAAGATTTTGGAGAAAGCGAATGATTTTGTCTTGGTCATTTGTGATGTGAAACTACCGGATTTTAGTGGATTGGAAGTTCTGAGACGAATCAAAACGAGAAACGAATATTGTGAGGTGATTCTTTTAACAGCCTACGGAACTATTCACGATGGTGTTTACGCCATGAAGCAAGGAGCCTTTGACTACATAACAAAAGGAGATGGAGATGAACAAATTATTTTAACGATTGAAAAAGCCGTTGAAAAAGCCAAATTACAAAAACGCATTCAGGATCTTGAAACCAAATTGGAAAGCCGATATAGCTTTGATCGAATAATCGGAAAATCCACAACAATTAAGAACACCATTATTTTAGCTCAAAAAGTAGCGCCTACCGATTCAACAGTTTTATTGGAAGGCGAAACAGGAACAGGAAAAGAACTTTTCGCCCAATCAATCCATAATGCAAGCCCTCGAAAAAACAAACCGTTTGTTGCTGTTAATTGTAGTGCCTTCCCAAAAGAATTGTTGGAATCTGAGATATTTGGGCATAAGAAAGGTGCATTCACAGGCGCAAATCTCGACAAGAAAGGTTTGTTTGAAGAGGCCAATGAAGGCACCCTATTCTTGGACGAAATTGGCGAAATGCATCCCGACTTGCAAGCGAAACTTTTGCGTGTTTTGGAAGACCAAACGTTTACAAAAATTGGTGATACGAAAGCTACAAAAGTTAATGTGCGAATTATAGCTGCAACAAACAGAGATTTGCTCAGCGAAGCGGAAAATGAGAATTTCCGTAGTGATTTATATTACAGATTATCAGTATTTAAAATTCAAGTTCCTGCATTAAGAGATCGCAAAGAAGATATTCCATCTTTTGTGAATAGTTTTGTGGAGTATTATTCTAATAAAATTAACAAGAGGATCCATGGGGTTTCTGATGAATTTCTGGAAAAGATACGATTTTACTCTTGGCCCGGAAATACAAGAGAACTAAAAAATGTCATTGAACGGGCGGTGATTTTGGCCGACAATGAAATAATATCACATGAACTATTACCGATTGAGGTATTATTCCCAAAAGAAACCCATTCTAACAAACATTTAGGCACGCTCGAAGAAATGGAAAAATTCCATATCAAGAAGATGCTTGTTCACACCAATGGAAATAAGACAAAAGCTGCGGAAAAACTTGGCATTGGTGTACCTACCCTATACAGAAAGCTGGATCAATATGGCATAAAATAAACCTCCCTTCTATTATGAAAATCACCCTTTCATTTCAGAACGAAAAGATCAAGCCAACTTCAACACCCGAAACAAATTTAAATTTCTTTCTCATTGCAATACAACTAGTTAAATTAATCCAATTCAATATATCGGTTTTTGGTATGTACTTTGGCTTGTAATAATCGCAAAATATGGTTCTGGTATGATTTTTCTTTCATCTATAAGTTTAAAGAAATATCAGAACATTAAATGAAGCAGAAATGATACGCATTAATTTAAAGAATAAATTATTCTTAGGATTTGGGGTTCTTCTTTTTATGATTGGACTGATATGGATTATCAGCACCTATTTCATATATGACCTTTCAAACCGTTCGGCTGCAATGCTAATTGAGAATTACGAATCTGTAGAATCCACAAAATTTCTTCTTCAGTCAATTGACGAAATAAAAAACCAACAAATCAAATACTTTTTGGGAAACAAAGAACTTTTTAACGACAGCATTTTTAAAAACAGTCAACAGCTTTTTAATCAAAATCTCTTAGCGGTCACGAACAATGTAACTGAGGAGGGCGAACAATCAATTATTGAACAATTGACATTAAGCTACCAACAGTACATCTTAACGTTTAATAAACTCAAATCAAATCCCAAAGCTGATCCCACCCTATTTTTTCAAGAATTGATTCCATTATATTCCATTACACGCAATCAAATTGTGAATTTATGGGATATGAACATGGATGCTATCAGCAATAAGAATCTAATGCTGAGGAGTTCGGCCCACAGGGCATTTCTTGTTATTTCCCTGATAGGAACAATATGCTTTTTATTATCAACTCTATTCTTTTTCCGGTATCCTCAAAATATAGCCCGGCCTATTGGTGAATTAATCCGCGGGATAACGGAAGTTGCAAATCGAAATTACAGCAAGAGACTCGAATTTCAATCCAATGATGAATTGGGGGAAATGGCCAAAGCATTCAACACAATGGCTGCAAAGCTTGATGAATATGAGCATAGTAACCTTTCACAGGTTTTGTTTGAGAAAAAACGTATTGATACCATTATCAACAATATGAACGATGCAATAATTGGGTTGAACGATAAGAATGAAATAATCTTTTCAAATAATTACGCCTGTAGAGTTCTTGGCTCAACGGAATCAGCCCTTATAGGCAAATATGCCTCTGATGTGGCTTTGAACAATAAAGTATTCCAAAAAATCATTCACGATGTTTTGGAGCTGAATTCAAAAGAAGTGAAAGACTTTAAACCACTTCGAATCGAAAATGGCAAAAAAGCAAAATATTACACCAGAGAAGTGATTGATGTTAATATAAAAAAAACCGGAGAAGAGAATGATGTAAAGGCTGGCATGGTAATTATCCTAAAAAATGTCACCAAGTTTTTAGAACAGGATGAAGCCAAAACCAATTTTATGGCAACCATCTCTCATGAATTAAAAACACCTATCTCATCTTTAAAGCTCAATTTAAAATTACTTGATGATAAAAGGATCGGCAATCTAAATCCTGAACAACAAGATATCGTTTTGGCACTTAAATCTGAAACCCAAAAAATGCTAGCCATAACTACTGAATTATTAGATTTGGCTCAGGTTGAAACAGGAAATATCCAATTGAATTTTCAAACGGTGTATTCTTCTGATATTTTTGATTATATCAAAGAGACTTCAGAGAATCATGCTAAAGCAAAAAATATTCAGATAATCTTCGATGTTGCACCTGGTTTACCTCCTGTATTTGTTGATTCGGAGAAAACTGCATGGGTATTAATCAATTTGATCAACAATGCGATTCAATATTCTAAGGATGAAGGTGAAATTATTGTTTCAGCCTCAAATGATAATGATGATGTTATATATAGGGTTCAAGACTATGGTAAAGGAATTGAGCCACAATACCTGGAATTGATCTTTCAAAAATTCTTTAGGGTTCCTGATTCAGGACAAAAGGGAACAGGTCTTGGTTTGGCTATCTCCAAAGAATTTATCACTAAGCAAAATGGCCGAATTTGGGCTGAAAGCACACCTGGAGTTGGTAGCATTTTTTACGTGAGTTTACCTGCCTTTAAAATCTAAATGGAAATTATATGATACAAATAAAGAAAATTAGGACGCGGATGACATTCGGATTAATAATGATCGCATTAGTGGCTTTTATCGTCTCTGTGATAAACATTAGTTCTAATCAAGGTATCGTGAATAGAACTCATTCTTTATTAAACGATAATTTCCCGTCAGTAAAGTATTCCTTTGCCATGCTGAACATTCTCGATGAGATAAATGAAGAGTTGTTGTATCGCCGCATAGTACAAAGCGATAGCCTGAAAAATAGTTATGCTGCAACTAAAGATAGTTTGTTGTTATCAAATTTCAGGCAAAATATTAGATTGCAACAAAATAACATTACTGAACCTGGTGAAAAAGAATTGACAGAGTCCCTAGAAAAAGCATTTTCCAAATATGCTAAGGGAATTAAGGATAAAGAGTATTTATATAATACCATATTGTTTAGGGAGAAATACAAAGGCCTCAGAGAATACATTTTGAGTATTCACAAGCTTAATATATTTCTACTTGAAAGAAAAAATGAACAAATTAAACATTCCACCCTAAGTATTCTTAATGTCCAACAAAATGTAGGATTAATAGGCCTATCCGTTTTAGGGGTTTTAATCATAATTTTGCCTTTCCTGCTAATCATTCCTATCAATAAATTGCACGAACGAATGGTTGAGTTTTACAAAAATCAATTTAATAAAGAAATTGATATTAAAGCCAATCATGAACTAGAGAAATTAGAGGAAATTTTTGAAAAGATTGTATTGGAATCGAAGGCTGGAAAACTTGATAAGTAGAATAACGCATGAATCAGATTGTAAACTTCAACATCGTTTTTAAAGTAATTAGCAGAAACTTATTTATTCTTACCGGAGCTTTGCTAAGCTGTTTGGGTGTTGCAGTGATATTTACCGAACCATTAATGCCATTTATTTGGACTTCGGCTATTTCGTTAAGTCTTGGATTGTTTATGCATTTTTCAACCCACAGTCAAATTGAGGACGCTGCTGTCACGAAAAAAGAGGCATATCTAACTGTTTCACTTTCCTGGGCTTTAATTAGTTTGGTTGGCAGTTTGCCGTATCTATTTTCTCAGGCGATACCTTCATTTGTCAATGCACTTTTTGAGTCTGTTTCTGGTTTTACGACAACCGGTGCCTCTATTTTAACCGAAATAGAATCTCTCCCAAAATCAATATTGTTTTGGAGAAGTATGACTCATTGGGTTGGTGGAATTGGAATCATTGTGTTAGTTGTGATTGTAATGCCGACTCTTCAAATTGGGGGGTATAATCTTTTTACATTGGAGTCGTCACTTCAAGATAAGATACGCCCCCGCATAAGATCGGTGGGTCATAGGCTTTTGCTAATTTATCTTGTTTTGACCTTGAGCGAAATCATTCTTCTCTTATTGGGAGACATGAATTTATTCGATAGTGTTTGCCATGCGTTTGGAACTGTTGCCACAGGAGGTTTCTCTCCCCGAAATACAAGTATTGCGGAATATTCACCCTACATACAATACGTAATCATGGTCTTTATGCTTTTGGCCGGCACTAACTTTATTGTTTTCTATTATTTATACAAACTTGATTTTAAAAAAGCCCTTAATAATGAAGAGCTCAGGTTCTATTTAAAAATCATTTTATTTGTTGGACTGATTATAACAGCTGGTTTATTCTTCCAAACTGATAGATCCTTGGAGCAATCATTCCGAGAATCCTTTTTCCAGTTAATTTCAATTGTCACCTGTACTGGTTTTGCTACTGCAGATTACTTGCAATGGCCTACATTTTTATGGATCATTATTTTTCTTTCCATGTTTTTGGGCGGATGTACAGGCTCAACGGCAGGAGGAATAAAAATGGCAAGGCACTTACTTTTATTAAAGAATTTCAAAAAAATACTAACAAACCTTTTGCATCCAAATGCAATTATTCCCATACGTCTAAATAAAAATACTTTAAACGATAGTACTAACAATTCGATAATGACTTTCATAACAGTTTATGGCATCATTTTCATTCTCGGTACTATACTTATGGTCGCCTCTGGCTTAGATGGAGAAACTGCTTCAAGCTCTGTAGCTACCTGCATGGCTGGAATTGGACCGGGTATTGGAACTGTTGGTCCGGCCAGTAATTTCGCCCATTTGTCCTTACCTGGTAAATCCATCCTAACCTTTCTCATGATCATTGGAAGATTGGAGATTTATACAGTTATCATGCTCTTCACACCTGAATTTTGGAGAAATTAACCTAAGCAATGAGTATTTACTTGACCATTATTATTTTAGGACTGCTCATTTTTTTGTCGCATGTGTTTAACGAGCTGTTTGAAAAGACAAAAATACCTAATGTCCTTCTTTTATTACTTATTGGAATCATAATAGGTCCTGTGAGTGGTATTGTCACTAAGGATTTCTTTGGTAAGCTTGGAAATGTTTTCACTACCATTACCTTGATTGTAATCTTATTCGAGAGTGGTTCTGGCCTGAATTTTAAAGAACTAAAAAAGGCTATTGGTTCAGCGGCCTTATTCACAATTCTTAATTTCATACTATCGGCGCTCCTAACTTCTGCGATTGTTCATTATTTACTAAAAGTAAATATAATGAGTGCTGTTTTTTTAGGTGCAATCGTTGGCGGTACATCTTCAGCTGTTGTAATCCCTATGGTACAACAATTGAAAATGAGTGAAAAGTGTTCATCCATACTAATTCTGGAATCAGCTTTGAGTGATATATTGTGCCTAATTATTGGATTAGCGTTGCTTGATGGCATTACTCAAGGGGTCGTTTCTTTAACGATGATTCTGACCAAATTGTGGAAAACCGTTATTTTTGCCATCTCGCTTGGCTTAGTTAGCGGATTTCTCTGGTCCCTAATTATCAATAAAATTCGTAGTGTGAAAAATTCAATGTTCACTACTCTGGCTTTTGTTTTTGTTCTCTATGGCATTGTCGAATTACTGGGTTTAATTGGTGGAATTGCTGTTCTTTCATTTGGAATCTTACTTGGAAATGCAGAAAGCCTTAGGAAATTAAGCACATTTCAAAAAGTGGTAGCATTTCAAAACTCAGGTTTGAATAGTAATGAGCGCGATTTTTTTGCAGAAATCGTTTTTATCATGCAAACCTACTTTTTTGTATATGTGGGCATCTCAATTCAATTTGCCTCTCCGGCAGTTTATGCAACAGGCTGTTTGATTGTGATGCTTATTATTGCTATACGAATACCTGGAATTGTTTTACTAACAGGGAAAAGCATCTCCAAACCAGAACGAACTATTATGTCGGTAATGACGCCCAAAGGACTTGTTCCTGCTGTTTTGGCGTCTTTGCCATTGCAACGGGGACTAGCTCATGGTGAAATAATTCTTGATTTGGCTTATTCCATTGTCCTTTTTAGCATTGTAATTTGTTCTCTATTGGTCATTGTCCTCAGTTTAAAGCCTAATCTTTTGACAGCTATGAAATCTGATTAGCACCTGTTATATTACCTATGCCCCAATCTAAATTTCATCCTTGAAATCATTAATTTTAAATTACAATAATGAAACGTTTCGTTATTCATTTATTTGTTGAAAAACTCTTAACCTTTGGGTATTTTTCAAAAATCCCTCAACGACAGTTGATGCATGGCTTCCTGTCATACATGCTGCTGGGCACCATTTTGCTCTGCTTACCTATTTCACAAAAACACTATGTAAGCATTGTGGATAATCTTTTTACGTCGGTATCTGCTGTCTCTACAACTGGTTTGGCTACTGTTGACATTGCTGAGAGCTATTCACTTTTTGGACAAATTGTGATACTCTTTTTTATCCAAATGGGAGGATTAGGGTACATGACTCTCAGTTCATTCTTAATGCTGAAAATATCTAGGCATTTAAATTCAAATGGTTATTTAGTTCTAAAAACGGAGTTTTCTATACCTCAGGAGTTTCTTTTACCAACACTGCTGAATAGAATAGTAATATTTACTTTTGTTTTTGAATTGTTAGGGGCAGTCGGTTTGTCATTCATTTTTTATAATAACAATATTGCAAATCCTATATGGAATGGTATTTTTCATAGTATCTCAGCATTTTGTACTGCTGGTTTCAGTCTGTTTCAGGATAGCTTTATGAGTCTCAATCTGAACGGATCAATCAATCTTATTATTTCAATATTGAGCTTGGCTGGTGGTTTAGGATTTATTTTTCTTTTTGATATCTGGGAGAAAATTGTCAATCAATCTCATAAGACAACTTTTACGACTAAAGTGATTTTCGCCATCTCTTTATTGGTTTTGCTGTTCGGAACATTCCAACTCTTTATTTTTGAACCCACGATACAGTATATGGATGATTACTCAAAACTTACCGTCTCCTTTTTTCAAGCCATGACAGCCATGTCGACGGTTGGTTTTAATACAATTGATATTGGACATTTGCATCCCTCTTCCCTAATGATGATTATTTTTTTAATGTTCATTGGGGCTTCTCCTTCAGGTACGGGAGGAGGATTAAAGTCCACATCTTTCTTTGCCGTATTTGCTTACGTAAAAACTCGTCTTTCGCATGGTAATGATGTGTCAATGTTTGGTAACATCATCCCAAAATACAGGTATCGAACAGCCCTAACTTTGTTTGTCGTTTATATATCATGTGCATTATTGGGGACCTATTTATTAACTTTTTCCGAAAATGCTGATTTAATGCCAATTCTGTTCGAGGCCTTTTCTGCCATTGGAACGGTAGGGTTAAGTGTTGGATTAACAGGGAGTTTAACGATCTTCGGAAAAATTATCATCATCATATTGATGTTTATTGGTCGTGTAGGAGTTTTAACATTTGGAAATTCAATATTGGTTAAACACCATCGAATTCTAAAAGAGAGGGATATTGTCATTTAATCCCATCTAAGTTATGTTAGATACAAGATGATTGATTGCTTGTTGTTTGATAGTGTACTGCCCTACGGGCAGGTGAGTTGTAGCAGTGCGTTACCACAGGTTAACGCCTGCGGTTAATCACATGTTGTCCTCCGGACAAATTACCAGTATTTATGTCCGAGGATGAGATTTGGTGAGCTGAAATGTTTGGGAGTTGAAAAGTTGAGAAGTTTTGGGGAACCGCGAATGACGCGAATTTTCGCGAATTGAACCGCAAATTT
>JAFGSC010000280.1 GCA_016934875.1 Candidatus Atribacteria bacterium | reverse complement strand
TGATTTTCGGTAAGTATTTACCGCCAACTTTCACCTTCGCTTGGTTCTCTAAGATAAAAAACTTACCTACTTACTATCTTCTTCTTTACATTGAATTGTTTAGAAAATAATCAACTAAATTTTACTCTTAATTATTTTTGATGTCAAACAAAGCTCAAAAAATCTATGACCAATAAAAGGAAAAATCATTTAAACAATGAACTATCTTCACCTCACCAATAATTTCAGCCCGAGAGAAGAAGTTCAAATGGTTTACAAAAATCATCTGAAAATGAGCTGTAGAATATGATGAAACCACATTACAATTGACAATCATTCTTATTGATTCTATTACTCTGGAAAAAACTTTCCCTGTTTCATTAATCGTAGGCTAATCTAATCTGTTCGGTAGCCATGGTGGGCTGAATGATTTCCTCCCAGTATTCTTTATCATCCCAAGTATGCAACTTTTTGTGCATGAGATAATATTTCTGTGGAATTGGATGTGTTCCAATAACCACCTTTAGACCAAATTGTTGCTCAATATAACTCTTGAAATACTTAATACTAGGACATGGAGGATACCCAACCACCATACCTGTCGCAAAATGGATGACTTCTGCTCCATTATTTTTCATCTCCGCTGGTGAATATTCCACATTTCCTCCCGGGCAACCATCACAGGTCGTATAACCAACGAGTTCAATTTCCTTTCCCTGATAAATAGAAAAGGCACCTTCTCTATCACGCATAGATCTCAAGCACTTTCCACCAGCACAGTTATGAAACCGATGACAAATAATAATTCCGATTTTAATTTTTTCTTCCATATACCATCCTTTTCTTTTTTACAATTTTTTTCAGTTTATTCTATTGATGATTGTACCATGCCATGGAATCCGAATAAAAAATATTTTTTCTTCGCGAACGACTATCCTATAACCTTACTAAATACCTACTAAGAAAGATGAAAAAGAAAGTAGATAGCCATTGTGATTGCAAGGATCAACTTGAACACCAAAGAGGTAAAACTACCTAAAAAAGTTGCTAATCCTGCTTTAAAAGCCTGTGAACTCTCCTTTCCAGACCATAATTCACCAATAATTGATCCAAGGAAAAGACCAAAAAACATTCCAAACGGAGGGAAAAACAGGATCCCAATGATCATCCCAATGATTGAACACCACAATCCCTTCCGGGAAGCGCCAAATTTTTTTACTTCTAAAATGGGAAGGATGTAATCCAAAAGTACCGCCGAAATACTTAATACCCCAAAAACTAACAGGGTTGCAAAATCTATCTGTTCTTCTCCTCTATTAATGTAAAGCAAAATGATCGGTATGTAGTTCAATATGATTCCGGGTAAAACAGGAAAAAGAATCCCAATGATACCTAATAGATTTAAAATAATGCCAATAAAAATAAACAAAATATCCATCTTTGATTCAGATCTAATAAATTCAAAATTATCCTAGGTATTTTTCTTTCTTTTTGCTACTTCTCTTGTGGCATATCCAATCAGTCCACCCATTGAAATAATATTCTGAATGAAATCAGGTAATGGATTTATTTTAAAAACTCTATTCTTGGTTAGATTTCTGATGATTCCTGATTCAGGATCTACTTCTAAATTATCTCCTTCCTCTGATCGTTCATACGCCTCATACGATTCAAAGATAGGTAATCCAATATTGATGGCATTTCGGAAAAAAATACGGGCGAAAGATTTTGCAATGACACAGGAAATACCTGCTGATTGAATGGCAATAGGAGCATGTTCTCTTGAACTTCCGCAACCAAAATTTTCTCCAGCAACAATGATATCCCCTGGTTTAATTGTTTTGATAAAATTTTTATTATAATCTTCCATGCAATGGGATGCCAACTCTTTGGCATCTGATGTATTCAGGTACCGAGCGGGAATAATCACATCGGTATCAATATTGTGACCAAATTTCCAAATACTTCCTTGGTATTTCATGAATTTATTACCTCCTCGGGGCTAGAAATCTTACCAGTAATCGCTGATGCTGCGGCCACTGCAGGACTAGAGAGATAGACCTCACTTTCAACATGGCCCATGCGACCGACAAAATTACGATTTGTAGTGGAAATAGCTTTTTCACCTTTTGCCAGAACACCCATATGACCTCCAATACATGGTCCACAAGTGGGGGGACTGACTACTCCTCCTGCTTCAATAAATATTTTCAATAGTCCTTCTTCTAATGCCTGTAAATAAACCTGCTGGGTCGCCGGAATGACAATTAATCGGACTCTGGGATCAATCTTTTGGTTGTTTAATATCAGGGCAGCAATTCTCAGATCTTCTATTCTGCCATTTGTGCAAGATCCAATAACTGCCTGGTCAATTCGAATTTCTCCAACTTCACTAATGGGTTTTCCATTACTGGGTAAATGAGGAAAAGCAACTTGCGGCTCTATATTGGCTACATCGTATTCTATGACTTTTTCGTACTCAGCATCCGGATCACTTTTTACGATTTGAAAATCTTTCTTTGTTCTCTCTTTCAGATAATTTAATGTGATGTCATCTGTTTCAATGATTCCACTTTTTGCGCCTGCCTCAATGGCCATGTTACACATCGTAAAACGGTTATCCATTGAAAGTTGACGGACTACATCGCCAGAAAATTCCATCACTTTATAATTCGCTCCATTCACACCAACCTTTGAAATTGTATAAAGAATAAGATCTTTTCCCCC
>JAFGSC010000279.1 GCA_016934875.1 Candidatus Atribacteria bacterium | reverse complement strand
TTAGGCTAAATCCGAAGCAGCTTAAAATTTTGGTTCGTTTGCACTGGTTAGTCTGATGCGGTTCCAACCGGTGATGAACTTGTTAGGCCTACAATATTTACAAAAAGACATGGATCATTTTGTTTTTCGCTTCGGGAGATAGCTAATGGATTTGCAGATTTTAAAGACAGTCGGTCAAATTGCTGGTTTGGGTGGCTTTGCAGTAGGTATATTATTTCTTCTATTTAAAGAGGTAATTAAAAAAAATATTTATTCAAAACTTACTAAACAACAATCATTTATCTTGATTCGACTATTTTTAGTACTTGTTTGGAGTGTAACTCTTTTTGGCATCGCTTCCTGGACTTCAATCATTATATTAGAGAAAGGTAAGCTATCAAACGCGACATCTGATTCTACATCTGTTATAATTAAAACTTCACTCATTGACAAAACGTTTAGTTTCGATAAATATTACGATCCCGTGCTAATAAAAAAAATAGAAGAAAATTCTGATTTTATTTATAATCGTTTTTCTCCAAGTACTTTTCAAATTCGTTTTACATATTCTGGCAAGCTTAGAAATGCTTTGACTGAAGGATATAGTTTATATACAGGTGGATATTTGCTAATTATTATAAACGATGCAATATGTTACAAAGCTACGGAAATAGAAATAAGACGTTGGGGTGATGAGCCTGGGAATCCTACAGACGAGTTAATTGCTACATTGCATGAAGAAATTGCGACAAAGATCATTCAAAATCGAGACATTATTGCTCAATATATTTTGGAGTGTTTGAAAGATGAATAGCAAAACAATTTGTATCGGACTTCTTACGTTTTATTTGCTATTAAATGCATGTTATGGTCAGGGGAGAACGTTGCTTTTATACGCAAAAGATGAAACTTTCCTACCAATAATTGAACAAATTTTATCCCAAATGAAAGACTATAGGACCGAGGAATTCATTTTTAATAAAATAATAAATCTAAACACATGGTCAGTTAATAAAGAAGAAACTGTAAAATTGGATTCTTTAATCAAATTTTATGAATCAGATCCTCAATTACGAAAAAACAAAGAGTATGTTAAGGAATTCAATGATTCACTCGCAATTTCGATAAGAAACGCTGACTGCTATATTCGAATAAATGTATTATCGAAACTTCCAATTATAGAATTTCAATTAATTATCACAGATTCTTTACCTGATTTCCAGCCGGATGAATACTCTGTTTTAATTACAAACAAGAGTCGATATGAAGGTTTTATTATAAATATCACACAAAGTGACTATTTGATGCAATTTAATAATTCGGTAAAAAAATTATTCCCTTTTAACAATAGACCTCCCATCCTCAATATTAGCAAAAATTCATTAAGACATGAAGATAGTCTATATTATTTCATTAGAGGACGAACGGCTGTTTTGGATGCATCTGAGTCATATGATGTTGACAGTCCAAGAGAGTCCTTGATATTTCAATGGCGTCAATTAAATCCAAATTATGCACATGAAAAAAAAGGGATTAGCGAATTGATCCCAATTGATCCTTTTGCAGCTATTCAAAACATCATTTTTTCACATAAAGGTGCTTATCGATTTGGCATTTCTATAAACGATGGTATTAATAGCTCGGATGAAAAATTTATGCTAATCAAGGTCATTGATCCTCCAACATTAGATATCCAAAACTATTATAAAATAAGTCCATATATTTTTCAGAGGAGAGGATTTAGCATTCCAATTAAAATCAGTAATCCGGAACCTGACAATACAACTTTAAAAATGTTGCCTATTGACTTCAAATATAAATCCTTATTGGGTAATAATCTGTCTCACGGGAATGCGGAAATCTCTCTTGATAGTCTTTCGAAAAATTCATATCAGATAAATGTCCAAAACGCCATGGATATAGGGGAATATGTTTTTAAGCTTTATGCTCATTCTGATAAAGCATCGAGTGATACTTTTCAAATAAAAGTTGATTATAAGCCAAGGTTTCTATATTTCAGACCAAACATTGTAGCTGCACGCCAATACTTTTCGATGGTGGATCCTCAAGGTGCAGTTTATTTATCCCCTGCTAGACTGATTATTAATTTTCGCCCCTCTGTAAGCATATATTTTAATAAAATCTTTTACTTTGATGTCGGATTTATGATTCCTCTTTATCAAGAATATGCAAAAATTTTTCAAAACGACTTTTTTTATAATCCAAGCTACTATATGTCTTTTAATCTATGGTCAATGCGACTGTCAATATATTTTTCACATTTCAGTTTGAAAACGACTGGATTTGGCAGCGGTATTAATTGGGGAGCTATTTTTAAAAACATACCAATATCAATGGAAGTGTCTTTTTCCCCCTTATGCAAAATTAAAGGTTATGAGGAATACACAACACGATTTGCTAATTTTTCTATTGCAACAGATTTTGGTATTCCTATTAGATCTGACGTTGAGAGTACAATTTTGGGATACATCATATTATGCGCATTCTTTTATCTTAATGTTAATAGTTTTCTTTATTGAGCTTATTGGTCTAACAAGCAAATGCAGCCGATTTTAACCGCCGATTCGTTCAGGCACATTTCGGGGCAATTTCAGTTTCAGTCGGTTTACGTTGGTTTGTCCGATGCGGTTAAAACGGCTGATTTAATTGTTAGACCAGGTAAAAAGTGCTCACAGCAAAGAACCGATTGAATGAAAAGGAAAAATATAAATTGCCGCTAAAATAACAAAAATG
>JAFGSC010000278.1 GCA_016934875.1 Candidatus Atribacteria bacterium | reverse complement strand
CCCATTTTTCTGTTTACCCTATCCCCAATTTCCAATGCACGACAGGCTTCCCGATAAGAGTGTAAAATTCCTTTAATACCTGGATGATACTCCCCTATTCCAATGGAAGACTTAAAATTTCTTCTGGTTAGAATACTCTCTTGGATTTTTTGGCTAATTTCGATGAATTTTTTCTGGCTGAGCTCAGGATGATGAACGGAATTGATTGTCTTAAGGACTACAAAACGATCCCCACCGACATAGGCAACGATATCTTGGGGTTGTTGTACAAAGAGATCCTGCACTGTTCGTAAAACATCATTCTTAAGCCGTTGCAGGTATATCTCTCCCTCTTTCAGATGATGATGGGTACTATGGCTCTGTTTAGCCATTTTTTCAAAAAGATAGATATTGATAACGATTGCAATTCTTGGGAGGGTGATATCATACCCGACGATCTGACCCCTGGCAACAAACAAATCACTGTCGGTACCCACTCTCCCCGAGATGAGGTCATGAATAAAGTTTTCCCTGGCTTGCCTCTCTAAATCAATCTCCTTCAATAAAAACTGCTGTTGAAGCATCATCTCGACGGTCATTTTAATCACCTCTCCGAATTGTGCCACTTCATTAGGATTTCCAGTGATTCCAACAACACCAATGACTTCATTCTGGTCTTCGATTGGAAGATTTACTCCTGGCTTGACACCAATGAGGTGATTTCTATCTTCGGGATAGATTAATAATTTTTTTTTACTTTTGATTACCTGTGCTGCACCTTCATGAAACTGGTTTAAGCGGATTTTATCTCCAGTTCCAATGATAATGCCATTTTCATCCATAATGTTGATGTTCTTACCAATGATTTTACTGGTCCGATCAACGATTTGTTGGGCAAGCTGATGTGTTATTTTCAAAGAATTGATCCTCGCCATTATAACAAGACTTTAGATACCGTCCAGAACTTTCGTTTGTCTATTCTTTAAAATAAACTTTATTCTTATAAACCTCAATCTTGCCACTGGCAAACAATTGAATTGCCCGAGGTAAAATTTGGTGCTCAAATTGTAAAATTCGATTAGAAAGCGTTTCTTCATTATCTGACTGGTCCACCTTAACCGCTTCCTGCAGAATGATAGGTCCAGTATCCGTGCCTTCATCAACGAAATGAACCGTACAACCACTTATTTTAACACCATATTCCAATGCCTGTCTTTGAGCATTTAACCCAGGAAACGAAGGTAACAAAGCTGGGTGAATATTCATAATTCGATAAGGATACTCTCGGATAAAAGTTGGAGACAATATACGCATATAGCCTGCTAAGACGATTAAGTCTATTTTTAACTCTTTAAGAAACTGAATGATGTCTAACTCATATTCTCTTTTACTCTTGTATTGCTTATAGTGAAAAACTTTTGTTGCGATTTGGTTGTTTTTTGCCCTTTCTAAAGCATAGGCTTCTGGGTTATCGCTGATAACAATTTTTATTTCTCCGTCAATATTACCTGTTTTCATTGCATCAATGATTGCCTGTAGGTTAGTTCCTCTCCCCGATGCAAATACTGCGATTTGAATCATCATCCTTTTCCTTTTTTTAAAATTTTCTGTTTTTCTTACGTATCAATCGATAAACATGGTTCAATCCAACCATTGTAATGAAAAGTTAAGGTCTATTGATTAATAATCTATCAATACTCTTGTTTTGGAATCTCTTTGTGAAATAATTTTACCAATTCGATAGGATTGTTCTCCCAGTTGATTTAAATCTTGCAAGATTAATTCCTCTTGATCTTTACTTACAATAACCATCAGTCCAATTCCCATATTATAGGTATGAAACATTTCTTGATCAGCTATTTTTCCTTTTTCTTTTATGAATTTGAAAATCGGCAATATTGGCCATTGATTAACGTTTATTTCAACCGATAAACCGGGGGATAAAACCCTGGGAATGTTATCATAAAATCCTCCACCGGTGATATGAACCATTCCTTTAATCTGGTATTTTTTTATTAAAGATGAGACCGCTGAACAATAAATTTTAGTAGGTTTTAAAAGTTCTTCGCCTAATGAACAATTCGAGTTGTTCCACTGCATACCTAAGCATGATTCCCCTTCGCTTAAAAGCACTTTCCTCACTAGAGAAAATCCATTACTATGTAATCCAGAAGATGCCAGACCAATGACAATATCTCCTGGCTTAATTGTTTTGCCATTAATAATTTTTCCCCGGTCTACAATCCCAACGGCAAACCCAGCTAAATCATATTCTCCCTCCGGATAAAAACCAGGCATTTCAGCGGTTTCACCACCTAATAAAGCGCATCCACTTCTTTTACATCCTTCTGTAATTCCCTTAATAATGTCAACCATTTTGTTTTCTTCCAGTTTTCCGGATGCCAAATAATCCAAAAAAAATAGGGGCTTCGCGCCACAGGTTAATATATCATTTACGGACATCGCGACTAAGTCTATGCCGATTGAGTCATGTTTTTTCATTAAATTGGCAATCATCAATTTGGTTCCTACACCATCTGTACCAGATACTAAAACTGGGTCTTTGATTTTTTCCTGACTAAGAGAAAACAATCCGGCAAAGTAGCCAATCTCGCTAATTACCCCTGGAATATTCGTGGAATGAATCATCGGCTTTACTTTATTAATAATTCGATCGGCAAGTCCAGTATCTACCCCTGCTTTTTTATATGTATTATCCATTGACATTTATTGTTCCTTTCACTTTATTCTAGCAATTTCTATTACGTATATAAGTATACCGTATTCTGTATACCGTTAAAAGCAAAAAACTAAAATCGAGCTTGATATAAAATTAAAGAGTAAAAACTATATTTTGGTTTTCCCAATTCTTGTATCAACTGGTTTATTCATCCTGTCTTATATTATTTCTTTTCTTGTTAACTAAGTAATAATTTTGTATATCGTACAGGCGCAAAAGATATAACTAAGAGTTTATCATTGAAACTTTATTTAATAGCAAGAAATAATCTTATTCTACTATTCTTACTTTTCAAACTATTTACCTACATTCATACTTACAGTTTACTTCATCATATGTATGGTATACAGTAAACATTAATACGCTTTTTAAATTGGATATTGACCACTAAAGCAGGCAGTACAAAAATCAGAGGCTTTATTTTTTTGAAATACTTGCAGTAATCCATCCAAACTGACATACCCTAATGTATCTGCCTCAATCCATTGTCTAATTTGTTCAACAGAAAATTGGGTTGCCCACAGTTCCTCTTTAGTGGGCGTATCAATTCCATAGTGACATGGAAAATTTACAGGCGGAGAGCTGATTCTTACATGCACTTCTCTCGCTCCTGAGTTTTTTAGTAACTTGACCAGTTTTCGGCTGGTGGTTCCCCTTACGATCGAGTCATCCACCATAATAATTCTTTTATCTTTTACAATTTCAGAAATGGGAGAAAGTTTTAACTTAACAGCATGTTCTCGCATGATTTGATCAGGTTGAATGAATGTCCTCGTAACATAGGGATTTTTCACAAGTCCTTCTTGATAGGGTATACCAGATGCCTGGGAATAACCCAATGCTGCAAAACGTCCTGAATCTGGAACCGAAATAACGATATCTGCTTCAACAGGATGCTCTTGGGCTAATTTTTGGCCAATCCTTTCTCGAACGACTGCAACGTTTTCTCCAAATACCGTGCTATCAGGCCTTGCAAAATAAATATATTCAAAAATACACTGAGCCTTTCTTTTAGAGGAAAGAATTTGTTTACTCCGAAGACCATTGCGATCCACAACGACCATTTCACCAGGTTGGATTTCCCTCACATATTCAGCATTGATTAAAGAAAAGGCACAATCTTCTGAAGATATAACATAACCCCCTTCCACTTTCCCTAAAACAAGTGGGTGAAAGCCTAGAGGATCTCTAATACCAATTAACCTGTCTTCAGTGAGGATAACCAGACAAAAAGCACCCTTTAATTGTGAAACGGCTTTTTCTAATGCTTTTTCAATGTCTTCTTCTCCGGAACGATGAATAAGTTGGCAAATTAGATGGCTATCCGCATCACGCTTATTCTTATCTTCTGCTCTATTAGAAGATAATCGTTCTCTTAGTTCGTCTTGGTTGATAATATGTCCATTATGGGCCAGTGCAAATGACCCGCCGGAAAATTGATTTAAAATCGGTTGACTATTTTCCCAGCTATTCATTCCAGCGGTAGAATATCGTACATGGCCGATAGCAATATTACCTTTTAAGGTATTCAAAATTCTTTCATTAAAAACTTCCGAAACCAAACCTAAATCGCGGTAAACTAATATATTTTCTCCACTCGTAACGGCAATTCCTGCACTTTCCTGCCCTCTATGTTGAAGCGAAAAAATTCCGTAAAAAGTCAATTTTGCTACATTTAATTCTTTATTCCGATTAAAAATCCCAAAAACACCACATTCCTCTTTCATTACTACAGCCTCCGCCATGCTCTTTCCAACTCATTCACCGTTATATCTACCCAATGATTGATCATTAGATGATCTCCCTTCACGATACCTATCTGCTGAAAAGGTATATTTTCTTCTTTTGCTGCTTCTATGAACTTGG
>JAFGSC010000277.1 GCA_016934875.1 Candidatus Atribacteria bacterium | reverse complement strand
GCCCCGTAGGTGGCGTAATATCATTAAACCTTTTTATTTCAGAGGGTTTATAATTTGAAAAATATTTTAGTCGGACAGTAGTGATATAATTTCAAGAATGATACAGGGATTAATAAAATCTTTAGTAATCAATCACTAATAACCCCTGTCCACCGGAGCTTCGGCGAAGGCGGAAATCACTAATAACTAATTACTAATCACCAAAACACCTTTGCCCGGTTATATTTAAAAATGATATATTATTGCTAAAAATTATGGTTAATCAAATAAATATTTAGGTATGGAATTTAAGAACAAAATATTGTTAATAACAGGTGGTACAGGTTCTTTTGGCAATGCTGTTTTGAGAAGGTACCTTGACACCGAAATCGGGGAAATACGAATTTTCAGCCGCGATGAAAAGAAACAGGACGATATGCGGCAGTTCTATAAAAACCCGAAGATTAAATATTATATCGGTGATGTAAGAGACCGCAACAGTATTGATTATGCAATGGCAGGGGTAGATTATGTTTTTCATGCGGCAGCCCTGAAACAGGTCCCTTCATGTGAATTCTTTCCGGCAGAAGCTGTAAGGACCAATGTTTTGGGGTGTGAAAATGTATTGGATGCTGCCTTACAACATAGTGTGAAAAAAGTGATAGTACTTAGTACCGATAAGGCAGTGTACCCTATTAATGCTATGGGGATGTCAAAAGCGCTCAGCGAAAAAGTAATGGTGGCAAAATCAAGGCACCTTAACAGCAAAGGAATGGTATTCTGTGGGACAAGATATGGTAATGTCATGGCTTCACGGGGTTCGGTAATACCGCTTTTTGTTGACCAGATTAAAAAAAGCGAAGCCATAACCATTACCGATCCCAATATGACCCGTTTTATGATGACATTAGATGATGCGGTTGAACTGGTTATTTTCGCATTTAAAAATGGCGCTAATGGAGACATCTTTGTTCAAAAATCACCTGCATCAACCATTGCTGACTTGGCACAGGCGCTCAAAGAGCTTTATAAGTCAGATGTACCGGTAAAAATTATCGGCACCCGGCATGGTGAGAAACTATACGAAACACTTGTTAACAGGGAAGAGATGGCTAAAGCAACCGAATTGAAAAACTATTACAGGATACCTGCCGATACCCGCGACCTGAATTACAATAAATTTGTCTCTGAAGGGGAATCTGAGGTGTCTTCAGCCAACGAATACACTTCACACAATACCCAGCGGCTAAATGTTGATGAAACAAAACAATTGCTGTTAAAACTTAATTTTATAAGGGAAGATGTCCTGAAACAAGAATCAGCACTTACCTACGAACCTTAAAAATATCTTTAATTTTATTGCCATTAACTTGTGAATATACCACTGTAAATGATAACTATCGGCATCACCGGTCAGTCCGGGTTTATAGGCACCCATCTGTATAATTTTCTTGGACTTAAGAAAGACGAAGTTACACGGATACCTTTTCGTGATGAATTTTTTTCTGACCATGAAAAGCTTAAGGAATTTGTAAAACAATGCGATGTAATTGTCCACCTGGCAGCAATGAACAGGCATAATGACCCTCAGGCTATTTATGATACCAACATCAGGCTGGTCAGGCAACTCTTACAGGCGCTTGATGATACCGGCTCAAAACCGCATATATTGTTTGCCTCGTCTACACAGGAAGAAAGGGATAACCTGTATGGAAAATCGAAACTTGAAGGAAGAAAGATGCTTACTGAATGGGCCAATAAAAACCAGACTCTCTTTACAGGGTTTATCATACCCAATGTCTTCGGCCCTTTTGGCAACCCGTATTATAATTCGGTGGTTGCTACATTTTGCCACCAGCTTACCCATAACGAAGAACCTAAAATTGAAATTGACGGGCAGCTAAAACTTATTTACGTAGGAGAACTCGTACAGGAAATCTGGAAAGCAATTCATTATCAGTTTTCACTCGCAGAGTGCAGGATAAATCATACCTCGGAAATAAAAGTTACTGACATCCTGGGAAAGCTCAGTGCTTACAAGGAACAGTATTTTGATAATGGAATGTTCCCTGAATTAAACGATCGTTTTGATACCAACCTGTTCAATACTTTCAGGTGTTATATAGACATTGGAAACCATTACCCTGTAAGACTAAAACTAAACACCGATGACAGGGGCACTTTTGTTGAAACCATTAAGACACAACTGGGCGGGCAAATATCTTTTTCAACAACCAAACCGGGTATTACACGTGGCAACCATTTTCATACACGAAAAATTGAAAGGTTTGCTGTAATTAAAGGTAAAGCAAGAATTCAATTAAGAAGGATCGGAACATCTGAAGTTTTAAATTTTGACCTGGATGGAAATGAGCCATCTTATGTTGATATGCCTATCTGGTACACTCATAATATAACTAACACCGGAAACGAAGAACTGTACACTATTTTCTGGATAAATGAGTTTTTCAACCCTGATGATCAGGATACTTATTATGAAGAGGTATAAGATGTCTCGCGGAGTTATACAGAGTTAACCGCTGAGTTTCGCAGAAAATATAAATGTAAGATGGTATCATTCGAATGGTAAATAATTTATAAATAAATAAACAGCGGTACTCTGCGTTAAACTTTGCGCAACTCTGCGAGAACCATAATTATGAAAACAAATAAACTCAAAATGCTCACAATTCATGCCTTGCAGCTCTCGCAGAGGCACGGAGAGTTAACCGCTGAGTGACGCAGAAAACAGATGAAGGAAAATCAATTATCATATACCATTAGAGGAGCCGCATTTAAAGTCCACACTGTGTTGGGACCTGGTTTACTCGAATCTTCGTATGAAGTTGCGCTTGCACATGAACTTAAAAAGGAAGGTTTGGTAGTTCAAACACAAGTGGGACTGCCTATGATATATGATACCATTAAAATGGATATTGGTTATCGCATAGATTTATTAATAAATGATTTGGTAATTGTTGAAATTAAATCCGTTGAAACTTTGTTAGATGTACATCATAAACAATTGCTTACTTATTTAAAACTGGCAGATAAAAAACTTGGGTTACTTATGAATTTTAATGTTTCCTCTATGAAAGATGGAATAGTTCGTATCGTGAATAAATTATAAATTTGCACTACTTTGCATTTAAATCTGTGGAACTCTGCGTCAAACTCTGCGCGACTCCGCGAGAACCATAATTATGAAAACAAATAAACTCAAAATCCTTACAATCCTCGGCACGCGCCCCGAAATCATACGTCTTTCGCGCGTAATGGCGCGGCTGGATGAATATACAAACCATATTCTGGTACATACCGGGCAAAACTACGATTACGAGTTAAACGAGATTTTTTTTAAGGATCTTGAAATACGCAAACCCGATTATTTTCTGAATGTGGACACCTCATCGCTGGGTGCCGCAGTAGGCGACATCATACGCAAATCTGAAGAGGTGCTTAAAAAAGAAAAGCCCGATGCTGTGCTGGTGCTGGGTGACACAAATTCATGCCTGGCTGCATATATGGCCAAAAGATTGCATATACCTATTTTTCATATGGAGGCAGGTAACCGCTGTTTCGATTTTAATGTACCCGAAGAAATAAACCGGCGTATTATAGACCATATTGCCGATTTCAACCTGGTATATACCGAGCATGCCCGCCGGCACTTATTAAGCGAAGGCTTGCCCCACAGAAGAATTTACCTCACCGGTTCACCCATGAAGGAAGTATTGGATTATTACCGTCCCAAAATCGATACCTCTACTATCCTTAAAGATATTAATCTTGCTGAAAACTGTCCCCCGCTGGCGGGGGCAGGGGGTGGACTTATACCCGGTAAATATTTCATCGTTTCCGTCCACCGCGAAGAAAACGTAGACAATCCCGAGAACCTGAAAAACATACTTGCTATACTCGAATCACTGGTGGAAAAATATAATTACCCGGTAATTGTCTCCACCCATCCTCGTACCCTAAAACGCATCGAAGAACTAAATAGTAGTCAGCAGTCTGCCAAATCTGAACAATGTCCCCCGCTGGCGGGGGCAGGGGGTGGACAACCCGGCAGTCAACAGCATATGATACAGTTCTTAAAACCGTTTGGCTTCACCGACTACGTAGCCCTCCAAATGCATGCTGCCTGCACCATCAGCGACAGCGGCACCATCAGCGAGGAATCGGCTATTCTGAGCTTCCCGGCAATTTCGCTGCGTAACTCCATGGAACGCCCCGAAGCACAGGATGCCGGAACTATTATTCTTACAGGGTTTAACAAAGATGTAGTTTTAAACAGTATTGAAACAGCCATTGCTGAACACAGGTCACGAAAATACAATAACAATGTGGCAGATTATTCAATTAACGATACATCGTGGAGGGTTTTGAAACTGATACAGGGACTGGCAGGTTTATCGAACAGGTGGCATGGGATAACATGAGTTTTTAATAATTGAAGATTTTTTGACTAAATTCGCTAAAAATAATCAAGAATAAGACATTTTGTCTATTAGGTATTCTGTCAGCCATTCTGACTACGGCTGTCATATAGTTATGAAGTTTTGAACAAACCAAAGCACAGGATGCCAGGTCTAAAATTTATAGACTTTTAGAAATATATTGTTATAAGTTTTTTTGAAAACATCAATTTTTGAGCATACAGCTAGATACTGCAACAATATTTTACTTGTTTATAACAGGTATTTTTTAAAGGTGGAGAGCAATTGAGCGATTATTGATATTTTTTAAATGGTGATTTTAAAAACTGGGTACTTGAAACTATAAATGTAAAATTTTATAATACTAACATTAAAAAATCAAATGAGTAATAATGAAAAACTGCCTTATAAAAAGGCAATAGTTACTGGAGGTGCAGGATTTATTGGTAGTCATATTACTGAAGAACTTGTAAAAATAGGTGTAGATACAATTAGTGTTGATAATTATTTTGCAGGGAAAAAAGAGAATCTGGCACATTTAAAAACATATCCTAATTTTACTGAGATAAAATGTGATGTTTTAGATTATGAATGTTTAGATGAGCTATTCAAAGATGTTGATGTAGTTTTTCATCAAGCTGCATCGAAAAAAACTATATGTTTGAATAATCCAAGATTAGATTTAGATATTAACGCAAAAGGTACATTTAATCTTTTAGAATTAGCTGTTAAACATAAAATAAAGAAATTTGTACATGCATCAACCGGTTCAGTGTATGGCGAAGCGCTTTATTTTCCACAAGATGAAAATCATCCTTTGATTCCAACCTCCTATTATGGAGTAAGTAAACTTGCAGGGGAAAAATATGTTAAAGCATTTAACCATCTCTATGGGCTGAACACAACTGTAATAAGATACTTTCATGTATATGGTCCCAGACAGGAATCGAGTGACGTTGGAGGTGTTGTGTCTATTTTTACAAGAAAATTACTCGAAAAAGAGCCCTTAACCATCTTTGGTGATGGTACACAACAGCGTTCTTTTACCTATGTTAAAGATGTTGTTAAAGCTAATATCCAAGCCGCTTCAAATGAAAAATCAAATGGTCAAGTTTATAATTGTGCATCAGGTATTAAAGTTACAATTAGGGAATTGGTTGACAACATTGCTGAATTATTGAATGTTAATGACCCTGAAATCATATATAAAGATTGGATGCCCGGTGATATTAAGATATTTGATATTGATAACACCAAAATTATAAATGAATTAAATTTAGATTTCATTACAGATTTTAAATTGGGTTTGGAGAAAACTATTGAATGGGCAAAAAATTATTTTACATACACGAAAAATGTATAAAGAAAACAAAATAGCAGTAGTAATCCCGGCTTATAATGAAGGAAAACTTATTGAGTTAACCTTGAATGGAATTCCAGAATTCGTGGATATTGTCTTTGTGGTTCACGATGGGAGCACTGATGATACTTATGAAAGAATTTTAAAATTGCAGGGAATTCAAAAAAGGATAATAGTTATAAACCATGAAACTAATAAAGGACTTGGACAATCACTCATTGATGGGTATTTAACAAGTAAAGAAAGTGATGCAGATATAACTGTTATAATGGCAGGGGATAATCAAATGGACCCAAATGATCTACCAAATTTATTAGATAGGATAATTGATGAAGGATTTGACTATGTAAAGGGAAACAGATTATTACATTCAGAGGTAAAAACTTCGATGCCTCGTTATAGATTAATTGGAAATGCCATTCTTACTATTCTTACCAAATTTGCGACTGGCTACTTTTTTCTTATGGATCCTCAAAGTGGATATACAGCTATAAAAAATTCAGTTTTAAAAAAGATTCCAATCGAAAAAATGACAAAAGGGTATGGGTATAATGCCGATATTTTATGTATGCTTAATATACAAGGGTTTAAAGTTACTGACCAGGAAATACGGCCTGTTTATGGAGATGAAAAAAGTAAAATTAAGCTTTTAAAGTATATATTTAAATCTACTTTCTTATTAATACGTTTGTTTTTTAGAAGACTATGGCGGAGATATGTAATACTTGATTTTCACCCTCTAATATTGTTTTATCTCTTCTCTATTTTTAACATAATTGCAATAATTATTCCGTTGATCGTTAGATTTTTTGTTTTATATAAAAGTGAGGGCGAAGCTCCAAAAACTACCCTTATAATTTTAGTTTTTACTACCTTAATCACTTTTCAATCAGTATTATTTGCAATATGGATGGATATGGATTATAATAAAAGAAAAAGTTAAAATCTATGTGTGGTATATTTGGATTAATAAATAATAACGCTGAGAATTCGGGTAAAATATTTCGTTCACTTTTTTTATTATCAGAATCACGGGGTAAAGAGGCTGCGGGATTTGCCATTAGGGATCAAGATGTGATTAAAGTATATAAAACACCCTACCCTGCAAGTAATTTAGTAAGAAATGATATATTTAAAAATGAGGTACTTAATTTAAAAAATAAATTTGAAAAACAGTTTTTTGGAATTGGTCATTCCCGTTTAGTTACTAACGGATATGAACAATACGACATTAATAACCAGCCAATTATTAAACACGGAATGATAGTAATTCATAATGGAATAATTGTTAATTATCATGAATTATGGAAAAAATACAGCATTGCAAATAGAATATCTGAGCTTGATACTGAATTAATACCAACTATATTAGATAATAAAATTTCAGAAGGAAATAGTTTAGGCGATGCTATTAAGTTTCTTTTTAATGAAATTTATGGAATGACAAACATTGCCTTAATATCAGAAAAATATAATAATCTAATATTAGCTACTAATAATGGTTCAATATATTATGTAAATGATTTGAATAATGATTTTTTTGTTTTTGCATCAGAAAATTTTATATTAAAAAAGCTTTTACAAAAGCATAAAAAAGCTTATTTAATAAATGAAATAGTACAATTAAAACCTGATAGTCTTTTAAGTATTAATCTAAATCTATTTCAAGCTCAATTAGGTGAAATTGGAACTCCTTTATCAAATATTGAAACATATCCTATAAAAAATGAAATAGTAAACTTAAAAGACAAAAAGATCAATAATAAACCTTATTTAAATACTTCCTTGGATTACTTTACCGAAAAAGTAGATTCATTATATATTGATGAATATGAAAAAAGAAAAGCAGAAATTAATAATATTAAAAAGTGTACAAAATGCATTTTACCGGAGAGTTTTCCTTTTATTGAATTTGATGATAACGGTGTATGCAATTATTGTAACAATTACCACAAAATTAATTTCAGAGGCAAAGATTCATTAGTTAAAAGTATTGACAAATACAGAAAAAGTAATGGCGAACCGGAATGTTTAATGCCATTTAGCGGAGGGCGTGATAGTAGTTATGCCTTACATTATGTCGTAAAAGAACTGGGATTAAAACCCATTGCTTTTTCATACGATTGGGGAATGATTACCGATCTAGCAAGAAGAAACCAGGCAAGAATGTGTGGTAGTTTGGGAGTTGAACATATACTTATTTCAGCAGATATCAGGAAAAAAAGAAAAAATATTCGAAAGAATGTGTTAGCCTGGCTTAAAAATCCAAATTTAGGTACCATACCGCTTTTTATGGCAGGGGATAAACAATATTTTTATTATGCAAACCTGTTAATGAAACAAAACAATCTTTCATTGTCCATTTTAGGTGAAAATCTACTGGAAACAACTAATTTCAAATCAGGATTCTGCGGATTATCACCCATTTTTGAAAAAGGGCATACCTATACCCTTTCCGCAATTAATAAAATAAAAATGATGATTTTTTATGGGAGCCAATATATTAAAAATCCTGCCTATTTGAATTCTTCACTTTTTGATACACTTGACGCATTTAAATCGTATTACCTTATTAAACACAATAACTTAAATATTTACGATTACATTAAGTGGGATGAAAATATTATTACCGATACATTATTTAAAAATTATGATTGGGAAACCGATCCAGGTACAAAAACCACTTGGCGTATTGGTGATGGGACAGCTGCTTTTTACAATTATATTTATTATATGGTTGCCGGTTTTACCGAAAACGATACTTTTAGAAGTAACCAAATTCGTGAAGGAGATATGACAAGAGAAACCGCTCTATTACTTTCAATTAATGAGAATAAACCAAGGTGGGATTCGATTCATTGGTATTGTAATACAATTGGAGTAGATTTTGATTTCGCGATCAATATCATTAATTCCATAAAAAAAATATATCTAATAGATTGAATTCATTAATAAATAAATATAAAGAAATTCTTTTCGGCAGCAAATTTAATGTTGATTTATTATGGAATTTAGGGAGTTTTTCACTTTGTGGCATTATTGGTGTACTCTTTAATATAATAATTATTAATTTTTATGACTCAGCAACATTGGGCTTTTTTAATCAGGTATATGCAGTGTTTATTTTTCTTTCACAGATTTCAACATGGGGACTGCATTTATCTGTTCAAAAGTTTATACCACAATTTTCAAATATCAGCAAGCATACAAAATTAATTCTTACATCTGCTTTTACCACAACATTTATTTTTTCTTTTTTTATCACTGTTGTTGTCTTTTTTTTTAATAAAATCCCTGGAAGAATTTTTAATAGTGAATCCGTTTCTGAGGGTTTTATTTATGCTGTTCCGGGGTTATTTCTTTTCTCTTTAAATAAGTTATTATTGTCATATTTAAATGGAATGCGGAAAATGATTGCTTATGCAATTTTTAATTTTCTGAGGTTTTTATTTATGCTATTACTTTTAATAACGATTATAATAGTTGAACTGCAACCAAAATTTATCACTTCCATTTTCTCTATTCCAGAATTACTCTTATTTGGGTTACTTTTAATTAAAACTTACAAAAGTTTTGGATTTTCAACATTAAAACGTTTTTTTCTTTTTTGCAAAATACATTTTCGTTTTGGAAGTAATGCAGCTTTAGGTCATATTGTTTTAGACTTAAACTCTAAAGTTGATGTTATTATTTTAGGGATTTTTTTACATGATAAAATCGTGGGCATTTATAGTTTTGCTGCATTTATAGTTGATGGATTACTACAACTGTTTTATGTATTTCGCACCAATATAAATCCTTTAATTACAGATGCTTTTTATAATAAAAGCTCAATTGATTTAGAAATACTTATAAAAAGATATTTAAAGAATTTTTACAAATTTTTTATTGTTATTGGTATAATTGCAATTTTAATATATCCGGTTTTTCTCTATGTATTTAAGATTTTTGATTTCTTTTGGCTTAATTATCTGGTTTTTTCGATACTTACTATAGGTTGTATTTTGAGTTCGGGATATATTCCTTTTCAGATGATATTCAATCAGGTTGGTAAACCAAGAATGCAATCAATTTTTTTATTAATTGTTTTCATAACAAATCTTATCTTAAATCTAGTCTTGATTCCTGTACTTGGTATTATTGGTTCTGCTTTGGCTACTTCACTTACCTTTGTAGTTCAGATGTTTTTACTTAAAAAATTTACATTTAATACAATAAACATCAATATTTAAAATGGATGACTCAAAAGATTTTTTTACTATTAGTAGAAAAGAAATGTATAGTTTGAAAAATTATGTTTTACAGGGTATTTTTCAGGCTTTATATTCATTTGTTAAATATTTTTCTTTCCCATTGATGAATTATATACGTTATGCCGTCCTTGTTTTTTTTGTAAAAAAAATTCGAAGTAAATCCATTTCAGAAGGTGTAACTTTTTGGTTTCCTTGGAAAATTGAAATTGGAAAAAACACAACAATAAATCAGAATTGTATTATTGATGGAAGTGGAGGAATTAGCATTGGGAATGATGTCCGAATTGCCCCATATGTCATTTTTAATACTGTTGATCATGAATATTCAAAAAAAGAAATTCCAATAAGAAAACAAGCATATATTGCAGGTAGGATTATTATTGAAAACGATGTTTGGATTGGAGCAAATGTTGTAATAAATAAGGGCGTTAGGATTGGCAAAGGTTCTGTTATTGGTTCTGGTTCAATTGTGACCAGAAATATACCTCCATATTCAGTAGCTTATGGAATACCATGTAAAGTTGTAAGAACTCGATAAATTTTTAATTTTGAAATCTGTCATATACTAAGTATATCTTATATGAAAAGTTTTATTGAAAGAATTCAGAACTACCTAACAATAAAAGAAAAATATATATATTTTTTTTTATTCATTCTAACTTTTATTCTTAGAACTATATATGTAATATATACATGGGAAAATTCCGGAACCGAAAAATGGGCTGATGACTGGGAGTATTTGTTTTATGGTAAGTCAATTGCTGCAGGAAATTTTTATCCTGTATATAGTGAAGATAGGCCGCATTTTATTGTCGGGCCTCTGATTCCAATTTTTATAGCTTTGTTTAACCTAATATTTGGTGATACCTATTGGCCTTTTTTTATCTATAATGTGTTTGTTTCTTCTATTTCGATAGTATTTTTATTTTGGATAGGTAAAATATTACTAAATAAGTATTTAGGTGCTTTCATCTCTCTCTGGGGAATACTGTATATTGATTATTATAAATACTTACCTCACATTCTGAAAGAACCAACGATCTGTTTTTTAATTATTCTTTTAATTTATCTCATTCTTAAGTATTATAATAAACAAAATATTTATTATTTATTATTGTGCGGAATTGTATTTATTCTTTTAATTCATACCGATGAGAGATATATTTTTCTTATTCCATTCTTAATTGTAATTCCATTTTTGCGGGTTAATAAGTTTGTATTTAACAGAAACAGCCTTATTAGTGTCGCAATGCTGGTGGGTTTAATTTTACTTCTAATGATACCATGGACTCTAAGAAACTATAAAGCATATAACGAAATTGTAATATTATCACCTCGCACAACTGCATTTACTTCAAAAATATGGGGAACAAATATTAGTAGTTTAGCCTTTGAAGGTGAAGAAGGGCAAATAAAGCATAAAGAAAGATATCTTGAAAATTCTTTAAAACAGGGAAAGAAATATGGCATAACCCCAAGATTATATAATAAGACCGAAAGTAAAATAAGGGCTTTTGTTAATTATTGGCAACCTACTTATTTCAAACCCACTTACATTCAATATGGTTATCGTTTTCAAAAATGGTCACTCACTCATAATCTTGCCGGGTTATTGTTTTATGGAATATTTTTGCCTTTTTTTATATTAGGTGCTGTAAGGATATTCAGAGAAAGAAATATTATATTAATATGGTTATTGTCCATACCATTAGTGCACAGTCTATTACATGCATTTATGGTTTGGCCATTGGAACGGTATCGGGTTCCTGTTAATTTTATTATTATATTAATTGCTATATATTATTTAATTGAAAAAATGATAATTCCCAGAAAAATTTAAATTATAGCTCCGTAAGATATCATTGATTTAAATCTATTATTTTTACAAAGACCATAATAATTCTTGTTTTTGAATTTAAAGATAACCATTAAAGACAATCATTTATTCATGTTAATTATAAATAAAAAATTTTGTAATCAGTTTGTTGCATAGATTCAACTGGGAGCAAAATCAGTGCATCAAAAGCAACTTGTATTACATAAAAACATTATACTATAATATTTATCAGGGTATGGTTTGTGTGTCATCCCATAAGAAACAATGGAAGACATAGTGAATAATACTAAAAAAATAATTATTAAACAAATAAAACGTTCATTAAAATTTTATTCAAAAATTTCTTAAAAGGAAATGCAAAAAAATTTAATGATAAGTTACACTAATAAAATTAATTATTATTTAATATTCAAGTGAATAAAATCAATTACCTTAATGTTGGTTGCGGAAAAAAATATCATCCGGATTGGATCAACCTGGATTTAAAATCAAATTCCCCTGATGTTGTAGCTGTAAATTTGCTGAAGGGTATTCCTTTCCCCGATAATTATTTTCAGGTTGTTTATCATTCGCAGGTCTTGGAACATATACCTAAAGAGAAAGCAAATGAATTTGTAAAAGAGTGTTACCGGGTATTAAGGCCTAATGGAATTATGCGTGTTGTAGTCCCCGATCTGGAAAATATTATTGATGAATACAAAAGGTTGCTCAAAGAAAATATTGAAAATACAAATAAACGTTCTGAAGCTGATTATGATTGGATTATGCTTGAATTATATGATCAGGTAGTTCGCAATTACTCCGGGGGTCAGATGGGAGAGTATTTGAGACAACCGGAAATTATTAATGACGATTATGTGATTGAACGAATAGGCTATGTGGGACTTAAAAACAGGAATGATTATGTTGTTTTTAAAAATTCTGATAAGAAGACAAAAATAAGAACTACCATAAAAAGAGTAATAAAAAAAGTGTTGTCTGGCATTCGGGATTCAATTCCAGGCGAAGCTGCTAAAGTAGGAAAATTCAGGCTGAGTGGAGAAAATCATTTGTGGATGTACGACAGATTTTCACTGATACGATTGTTAAAGCAGAGCGGTTTTCAGATAGTATCTATAAAAAATCCTTTTGACAGCGATATCCCTGATTGGCCCAAATATGAATTGGATGTAAAAGAGGGGATCATTTTTGACCCGAAATCATTATTTGTTGAGGCAAAAAAAGAGTAATGAGAAAGTCATTTATAAACTCTATGCTGTTTTCTCACTGGAATATTATAAAATATACAGAATCTAATTATTTATTCATGTTTGTGTTTGTAAAACATGCGATTATTTATTAATAATTTATTGCGTTGAAAAGGCCATATCAGTTAGTTATATCATACTTTACAAAAGGACAGCCACGTACTGTAAAAGCAAAAAAGAATATTTTTTATTCGTTTATCTTAAAAGGTATTGATATTTTTACAGGCATTCTTATTGTGCCGCTAGCGCTTTCTTACCTCGATGCAACAAGGTACGGTATCTGGCTTACACTAAGCTCCATAATCATGTGGTTCGGATTCTTTGATGTAGGCCTGGGCCATGGGCTTAGAAATAAACTGGCAGAAGCATTTTCAGAAAAAAATGACGAAATGGCGACTAAATATATTTCCACTGCATATAGTAGTTTAGGTCTTATATCATTAGTACTGTTTCTATTGTTTTTTATTGTCAATAATTTTCTTAACTGGCAGGTTATTTTAAACACGACTGAAATACCCGTTAACGAATTAAATTCGCTGGTTCTGATCACATTCGGTTTTTTCTTCATCCGGTTGGTAATACAGTTAATCAATAATATCCTGTTTGCCGATCAAAGGCCGGCCTATAAAGATTTAATCACTACAAGTGGAAAGTTATTAAACCTGGTGGTTCTCTATATTCTTATCAAAACCACTAAAGATTCACTGCTTTATCTTGGCGTTTCATACAGCGCAGCGCCGGTTATCATGCTGTTTGTTTTCACCCTTATTCTGTTTAAAAAGCAATATAGAAAATATAAACCTTCTTTCAGATTGTTCGATTTCCGCTTGCTGAAAGATGTTGTAAATCTCGGGGGTAAATTCTTCATTATCCAGATTTCTTCGGTAGTGCTGTACACAACAGATAATATGATTATAACACAACTGTTTTCGCCGGCCGAAGTTACCCCTTATCAGATTGCACACCGCTATTTTGGCCTGGTGCTCATGGGGTTCCTGATAATTGTTACCCCGTTCTGGTCTGCCATAACCGAGGCTTATATTAAAAAGGATATCCAATGGATCACCCGATCAATAAAAAAACTGTTGCAATTATGGTTGCTCGCGGTGGTTTTAATTGTTATCATGCTTTTACTTTCAAAATACGTTTATTATTTATGGGTGGGTGATAAAGTGATTATACCCTTTATCCTTTCTGCAGCATGGGCGCTGTTTATCGCCCTGCAATCTTTAAATACCCTACTTACACACTTTATCAACGGAATAGGAAAAATAAAATTGCAGATGATTCTGGCATTAACAGGCGCGGTTTTAAATATTCCCCTGTCAATTTTCCTGGCTAAGTATATGGGTTTTGGTATTACCGGTGTAATAGCTGCTACCATTATAGCGCAAATTTTAAGTTTATCTTTTTGCTACGTGCAGTATCGAAAGATTATAAATTTCAGGGATTATGGTATCTGGGCGAAATAAAAGAACACGTATTTTAATTTTATCTGCCTCAAATCCTTATAAGACAGCAGGTATAGTTGTATTGGATTTATATAAAGGATTGAGCTCTTTTGCAGAAATTGATGCGAAAGTTGTAGTGAAACCCTGGGCACGTTATCCCGACAAAAATATCATACCGTATGAAAGTTGTTTTGCCCATTTCAGGAAAAGACTTTTCAATAAATTGCAGAATAGACTGCTGATTCTGGGAGTTTTAACCAGGAAATCACCAAAAACCGATTCAAATTATAGTGTACAGGATTATGATCAGACGGTTACATACAGTTCAACAAAAAAGATACTAAACAAAACCAGATTTAAACCGGATGCCATTATCGTGACTTTTATGCAGAATTTTCTTTCTTTCAAAAATATTTACGAACTGAATGAAATAACCAATGCCCCTGTATATATTTATATGATGGATATGGCCCCTATGACCGGAGGGTGCCATTATGCATGGGATTGTAAAGGCTATTTAAACAGTTGTGGTAATTGTCCTGCAATGTACTCTGTTAAGGCGAACGATCAATCGCGTATGAACTGGTTGTTTAAAAAAGAACGGATTTTAAAGACAAATATTACGGCTGTTGCCGCAACAGAATATCAATACCGGCAACTGCAACAGGGCAGCATGTTTAAAGAAAAATCCAGGTATAAAATTTTACTGGGCATAGATAATGAAATTTACAGGCCGGGTAATAAGAAACAGGCCAGGCAATATTTTCATTTGCCGGTTAACAGGAAGATTATTTTTTTTGGGGCAATGAGTGTTAACTCCGGTCGTAAAGGTTACATTGAACTCATTAAATCACTGGAAATACTGAAAAATGAAATGACCGGTTGGCAGGATGTTTACCTGGCCATTGCCGGTCGTGTGAGCGAAGAGTTAAGGGGAAATATGCCATTTGATCATTCGTTTTTAGGTTACCTGGCGCATACTGAGCTTGCTCTTGCTTTTCAGGCTGCAGATTTGTTTCTGAGCCCTTCTGTTGAAGATTCGGGCCCCATGATGATAAACCAGGCAATTATGTGCGGTACTCCGGTGGTGGCTTTTGAAATGGGCGTGGCGCTTGACCTCGTTATAACAGGTAAAACAGGATACAGGGCAAAACTGAAAGACTGCCGGGATTTAGCCACAGGAATTAATTATGTGGTGAATTTGGGCGATAGTGAGTACCTGGCAATGACCAGAAATTGTGCAGAACTGGGACAAAAACAACTTTTGCCTGGGAATCAGGCTAAAAGTTTGATTCATATTTTTAATCACGATATTGAAAAAATTCAAATAAAGTCAGATAAACCTGAATAAAACATGAGTATGAAAAATAAAATAAGAAGGCTTTAAGATATTTTGGTGTCGATTTGGTAAAATACAAAAAAGACGGGGATATTTCTTTTTATCATGATGTAGATCGCAATTTGGGTTACGAATTTTAACAGGATGCAAACGAAGCCATTAAAGTTGTACAAAAAAATACCATGCTCCCGTATCAAAATCTGGTTACCCTGTATGAGCAGGTTGTGTTTTGCGAGAAAAACAAAATTGAAGGCGACTATGTAGAATGTGGCGTTTGGAAAGACGGGGCTGTTGGTTTAATGGCGCTGGCGAATCTTAAATATGGTGCTGGGAGAAGAAAATTGCATCTCTTTGATGCATTTGAAGAGATTTGTGCCCCTAATGAAGAACTGGATGGAGAAAGGGCCATTGAAGAAGTAAAACAGTCTATGGGGAATAATGCCCCTGTAAAGGGAGAACTGGTACCCTTAAAAGGTATCTATGACAGATTTGGCGGCCCCGGTGATATAAATGAATGTAAACATCTGATCGAACAGGTAATTGGATATGATAAAGAATTGGTAAATTATCACAAAGGCTGGTTTCAGGATACTGTGCCGCAGGCTTCAGGGCAAATAAACAAGATAGCCATTTTAAGGCTGGATGGTGATTATTATGAATCTACAAAAATCTGTTTAAATTATTTATATGACAAAGTTGTTCCGAATGGTTTCATAATAATTGATGATTATGGTGTATATAGTGGTTGCCAGAAAGCTGTTAAAGAATTTTTCGTTGAACGAAATATTTCAGTTTTTCTAAACTATTCGAGTTGGGCCTGCAGGTATTTTACTAAAAAATAAAATGAATTTTAAAAATTATTCTGAATTTTTATACTTAAGATTAAGATTTCAAAGACACTTATAACTATAAATATTTTAAAATAAATTAAGTACATATAGAACATGTAGAAATGCTTAAGCCAAGAATTCTTTCATACGTGCTGTTTTTTTTAATGCTGTTTATACCGGTTATTGCTTATTACCTGGTAGTTAACGGTATGGTAAAGTACTCGCATATCATGTATTTTAAAATGCTCACCTATATGGTTACATTTATTTACCTTACCAAAAAAAAAATAGCCAACCGCCCGGGATTTCTTTTTTACCTTGTACTGTACATCTTTTATTTGTTTATATGGGCTTTTTTCAATGGATTAATAGAGCAAAAGGGGATTATTTCTTTTCTGTTGAACAGTTCAGAAATTGCTGCTCTATGTGTCATTTTAATTATTAGCAACTCTTATTTCAGTGAAATATTTATAAGAACCAGCATTCGCATAATAAAAATTACAGTAGTCGTGGCTGTAATTGTTTCAATAATTCAGTTTTTTGACCAAGACTTTTTTTCACCAAGAGTTTTCAGCGAGAATGTAAATGTACTGGATGTAAATATTTATCAATTAAGGAGGTTATCCATATTTGGATTTGCTGACCGGAATGAAATCGGCCTGTCATTTTTACCGCTGTTGTCGGTTTTAACAGGTTATATGCTTTACAAGAAGGATAGAAACTATGTATTGTTCCTGCTTTTTGGCGGTATGATTGCGATCCTGTCGAATGGAAGGCACTTGATGATAGGATTTGTCATCCTTACTTTACAAGTTGCTGTTGTAAACAAATTAAAATTTGTTGGGGTCATTAAGTATGCTTTACTGTCGGTAATTATTTTTCTGGTTCTTTACCGCGGAATATTGTTTCTGGGATATGATATTGATAAATGGATAGATATGAGGTTATTTAGTGAAGGATCTATTAAGGAGACCACCAGGTATGGAGCTTTTAAAACATTTGCCCTTTTTTTCCCAAAAAATATGTATTTTGGCACAGGGGTACACCTCACTCCTGAAATTGAAGAAGCCTCTAAGGCTATTGGAAGCTCACAGATACATGTTGGTTATCTATCACATCTTGTTTCTTATGGTTTGGCCGGTAGCTTTTTATTATTTAGTTTTTGGTTTCTTTTAGCATGGAAATTGTATAAAAATGCCAGAGCAACTAATTACTGGGGATCTTTTTTTGCATTTCTAATTTACTTTTGGGTTCAGTTTACATTGGTTAATTATTCATTATTTTTCTATGGATTGATCTTTGCGCTTATATTTGATAAATATTTTTATGACAAGCATTTAACAAAAAAATTGAAAAATGAAGTTAAACAAATTCCATGAATCAAGTTAACAAAAACATTCTGATTATTACAGACTCACATCTATACCAAAGAGTTGGGGCAGCCTACTCAAGAATAAGTTGTTATAAAAAAGCGCTGGGAGATTCCTGTGAGTTCTATTCACTCGATCTCAATCAATTTTATATTTCAAACCGAACAACCGGTTTTAACCGATGCGATAATAGTTCATTGAATTTTTTAAATATTCAGGATAAAACTGATAGTTACCTTTATAGAAATTTTATCAATTTATTTGATTTTTTAAGGCCTTCGAAACTTGTAAAATTTGTAAATCAACGATTTAATAAAAAGAACACAATCATTTTATTATATACCCATAATTTCCTGCTATTTATTATTACCATCATATATCTTAAATTTTTATATGGTTACAGGGTAATAATTGAAAAAAACGAACTTGATACAGGAAAGCAATTAAATGTACCTTTACCAAAAGGATATTACCTGTTACTGTTTATTTTTTTATTTCCAGTGAAATTACTTTTTGCTTTTTTAATAGATCTTTCAGCATTTTTAGGTTCGGCAATAATAGTAATCTCTTCCGGATTATTTAAAATTTACAGATTTCATCCAAATATCTATAAGATCCCCGTAGTTGTAGATTTTCAAAAATTTGAACAGTCAACTAACAAACCAAATCCTTTGGTAAAATTTGTTTACATGGGTACATTTACAAAGAAAAAGGATTCTATATTTCTAATGTTTAAAGCAATAAAGGAAATAAAGGAAATAATTCTTAACGAAGCAGAATTTTACTTTATTGGTAACGGAACCAGAACGATTAAGCAACAGTTAGAAAAGTATATTAGGCATCATTCCTTAGATCAACTGATAAAAATAGGTAAACCAATACCATATGCCAGTGTTCCGCAGGAGTTAAGAAAATATGATGTTGCATTGCTTTTAAGGGAAACTAACATTCAAACCAGGTATGGATTTTCGACAAAGCTTGGTGAATATTTGGCTGCCGGGTTACCTGTGTTGACCAGCAATGTAAGTGATAATATGCTTTATCTGAGAGATGAGGTAGATTCGTTCTTGGTTTCAGAACTTTCATTAGAACAAGTAAAACTTAAGTTAGGTTATATCTTACAGAATCGCCAACAGCTAATCAGGATGAAAATTGAAGCACGAGAAACCGCTAAAAAGTACTTCGATATTGAAAATCATGCTATATCATTACGGGAAATTTTTGCATAAAGCATATTCAATGATTGTTAGTCAAAAAATTTTAATGGTTTGTGTAGCAAAAAAGATGTATTCTTTATTTTGATGAACAGGCTCAGGTTAATCACAACTAAAAAAGTAACACCTTTGTCGGATAAAATTATTATAGTACATTTTATTTCTTCGCTTCGCAGGGGAGGCCGGGAGCGCCAGCTTGCTGCCATCGTATCAGCATGCTCCGATTCAAAATATAAGCATCAGATATTATATTTGAACCATTCAAAGGATAGCTATATCACTGAATACGGTCTTGAAAAGAATCTGCTGAAAATTCATTCCAGGGGATTTTTTAAACGATTGCAGGAACTAAATATAATTTTAAAAAAGAACAATCCTGTCATTGTTTACACCTGGGGCAGGCTTGAATCAATTATGTTATTTTTAATTAAACCACTGCACTGTTTTAAATTTATCAATGGTTCTATCAGGCATGGCATCAGGGCAAAAAAAGTGTCACATTATATCAGGACATTAATAGTGCACCTATGCCGTTACGTTGTTGCAAATTCGTATGCCGGATTATATGCAAATAACTTAAAGCCCCGAAAAAACCGCTTTGTGCTGTACAACGGTGTTGATAATAAGTTCCTGAATTTTCTTACTGCCAGTGACGTTATTAAAAAAAGATCTCAACTGATACCTGGATATCGTTTTGAAAAAACATATGTATTTATAACTGTTGCCAATCTTGTTCCCTACAAAGACTATGATACAGTATTAAAAGCGCTGAAACAGATAGCCGATAAATTATCATACTATTATATTATTATTGGCGATGGTCCGTTACGTCATAAAATTACTCAGGTTATAAAAGACTATGGCCTTGAAAACAGGGTGTTTTTAGCCGGCAGGGTCGAAAATGTAAGTGAATATCTTTTCATTTCAGATATCATGATTCATTCTTCGCGCGGAGAAGGAATATCGAATGCGATTCTGGAAGGCATGTATGCAGGATTACCGGTAATTGCCACCAATGTTGGAGGCATTCCAGAGACAGTTTATCCTGAATCATCCATGCTTTTTCCTTATAAAGATGTAAATGCACTGGTAGATTGTTTATTAAAGATACCTGAAAAATTTACAGGTTTTGATAAAAATTCTGAAGCCTATAAAAAGCACCTGGCAAAGTTTTCTGTAGAAACCATGGTTCAAAGGTTTGAGGAAATTATTGAGCAAGTAATTAATGACGAATAAATATTATAAATAAAGCTATCGCTTATTGAAATGAGTAGTTATTTAAAAATAAGGTCTTTGCTGTCAAAAAAAAACAAAGGTCGTTTAACTCGTTTTCTGATATGGTCTGGATTTAAACCACGCGTAAACAAAAATGTTGTTTCTCCTTTTCAAAAGGGCATCGTGGTATTCTCAGCCGATTTTGAAATGGCCTGGGCATTCCGTTATTCAAAAAAAAGATCGGATAAAGCAGTAGAAATGGGTTTAAAGGAACGGGCTAATTTTCCGAAAATACTTTCACTTTTCGATAAATATAATATACCTGTTACCTGGGCAACTGTTGGTCATCTTTTTCTTAATAATTGTGAAAAAGATGTTAATGGTCTTGCTCATCCCGAAATGAAAAGACCGGGATATTTTACTAATAAAAACTGGATTTTTAATTCAGGAGACTGGTATCAGCATGATCCCTGTACAAATTTGAAAGTTGATCCGGCATGGTATGCAGAGGACCTGATTGATGATATTCTAAACTCTAAAACCAAACACGAGATAGGATGCCATACTTTTTCACATACTGATTTTACATATAATAACTGTCCTCCTGAATTGGCAATTTCTGAGCTTGATGCATGTATAAATCATGCAAAAGCTAAGGGAATTGAATTAAGAAGTATGGTATTCCCTGGCGGCACAGCAGGCAATTTCGAAGCATTAAAACAAAAAGGGTTTACCTGTTATAGAAAACCAATGAAATATCATATTGATTTGCCTTATATTGATAATTGCGGTTTGGTTGCTATTCCCAGTTCTTTGAGCCTTGAAAAAGATAATTATGGTTGGTCATCAGATTATCATCTTTATTTGTTGCAAAAATATCTTAAAAAGGTAAGTGAATACAAATTAGTATGTCATTTCTGGTTTCATCCTTCTATGGATTATTGGTATCTAACAAATGTTTTGCCAGGTCTTATCAGAATGGTTGACAGATATAAAGTTTCAGGTAAAATAGAAGTATTAACAATGAATCAATTGACAGATAAAGTTATAAGCAAAACAAACTTCTTAAATAATACCAATATATTATGAACAAAATATCGATTATAATTGCAAAAAATGAACTTGATGAAGATCATCTTCCTTGGGTCAATGCGTGCAAGGCAATTAATCAAAAAATTGATTTTTTACTAGTAGATATAACAAAAGATAATTGGTTTGATAGAATTATTTCAACTCCATGCGATCTCATACTTACTAAACCTAGTGGATTAACATCACATTTCAAGCAACTCTATGATGAAAGAATTTATATTCTCGATAAGTTAGGGTATAAATTATATCCTTCGGCAGAGGAGATTTTTATTTATGAGAACAAGCGTTTTTTGTCTTTTTGGCTTAAGGCCCATGATGTTCCGCATCCGGCTACTCATGTTTTTTATTCTAAGCACGAGGCTGAAGATTTTTTGAAGACAACCGGATATCCGGTTGTCGCTAAAGTAAATATCGGGGCTTCTGGTAGCGGGGTAACTATTTTAAAATCAAAAGACACTGCACTTGAATATATTCATAATGTCTTTAGTGGCAGGGGAGCTATTCAGCGCTCGGGGCCTAACCTGGGAAAAGGAGGGCTTATCCGGCGTGGATTCCATTATATACTATATCCGGGCGACATAAGGAAAAAACTTTTAATATATAAAACCAAAAGATCAAATCTTCAAAAAGGGTTTGTTATTTTGCAGGAATATATCCCTCATGATTTTGAATGGCGGGTAGTACGTATCGGTGAGTCATTTTTTGCACATAAAAAATTGAAAAAAGGAGAAAAAACCAGTGGATCACTTATCAAAGGTTATGAAAATCCACCCTTAAAACTTTTGGATTTTGTTAGAGAGATTACCAATAAGCATAAGTTTTACAGCCAGGCTGTTGATATTTTCGAGGACAAGCAACGCGGTTATCTGGTTAACGAAATGCAATGTATCTTCGGACAAAGCGACCCATATCAGATGCTGGTGGACGGTAAACCGGGCAGATATAAATGGCTTTATAATAAATGGGTATTTGAAGCCGGGGATTTTGCCCGGAATGCTTGTTACGATTTACGCCTTGATTACATTATATCTGAAGTATTTAACAATAAATTGTGAGCTATGTCTGGTATTGCTGGAATTATTAAAACGGATGGAAATATTGATATCTCAGAAAAAGAATTTAATACTTTTTTTGGTTGCATCCTGGTGAATAATTGTACAGAAAAGGTTGTAACCAGAATAAATACTTCCGGTTTTGTTGGTTTAGGTGAATTAGCCGGAAAAACTCCAAAAGTATTATGTTCAAAAAACGAAATGATAAAGATTTTTGTCTGGGGTGAGCTTTTTTTTAGAAATTCACTTGAATGTGAATCATCTAAATCAGAGATACTATTTGAAAAATGGGATAAACAGCAAGAAAAATTCGTTGATAATATTACAGGGAATTTTGTAATTTTTATTTTTGATAAAAAAAGAGGCTATTATCTTTTTAATAGTTTATTCGGAATGATGCCAATATATTACTCTTTGAAGGGTAGTCTTCTTTACTTCTCATCACGTATTCAATCATTTATTGATTTAAATTCTTTTGTTTCAGAAATAGATAAAAGCAGCCTTTTGCAATATTTAATTTTTAATTATTCTATAAATGACAGCACTTATCTTAAAGATGTAAAGTTGCTTCCGGCAGCATCAATAATTAAGACAGAAAATGGTCGTTGGAAATTAAATAAATATAATAATCATTTATGGTTATTAAATAGCCCAACCCTTGACTTAAAAAAAGGTAAAAAGCTCGTTAGTGACGCGCTTGAAAGAGCAATTATTAGAATAACTTCAATTGATAAACCATTTGGTTGTTCAATTACCGGGGGCTGGGATGGCCGTTTGGTTTTATCATATTTAACAAAAAACAAAAAATTGGATTATTTCCTCTATACCTATGGTAAAGATAATAACCTGGATATGAATATTGCCAGAAAACTTAAAACTAAATTTGGTTTTAAACATATTCCTGTTTTGCTTGATCAAGAGTTTATAAATTCATACGGTGAACTGGCAACTGAAACATCATATTTATCTGGTGCAACGCGCGCTGCAAACAGAGGTCATTATATACTAATGGCAAAGATTTTGTCACAAAAAACCCGAATGGTTATATCTGGTAATTGTGGCAGCAATATATTAAAAATTATTCAGGGAAGTAGTTCAGTATATAATGAACATGTTCTAAATCTTTTTAAAGGTGATTTATATTTTGAAGATGCTTTAAAAAAAATATATTTTGATTTTTTTAGCAAAAATCCCTGGGTAAAGCGTTTTATATCATTTGATCATTTTTGCGATTCATTGTATAATAATGAAATCATTCATGATAAATCAGTTTCATTGGCTTATAGGTTTTATCATTATCTTCTTACAAATATTGAACGGAAATATTTTGGATCTGAAACTGCCTCATATTCTTCTTATATATATAATTACTCGCCATTTATTGATGCTGAGTTTATTGAAACTATCATAAATACCCCATTTTATGGTGGTCATTATACTTTTTTAGAGAAAAATCCTTTTGTAAGAATTCAGCTAATAAAACTCTATGCTGAAATAATGGTTATAAATAATAGTGAACTTGCTCGTTTTACTTCAGATAGAGGATTCCCTATTAGCTGGTTTCTAAATCCATTAGGTCGTGTTGCAGGGCTCTTAATTAAAAAGATGAATACTATATCCAAGAAAGGGTTCGATCCTGATCCTTTTAATCATGTAAAAGCTTTAAATAAACTAAATAATTCATATTGCCTGGCAGATGAATTTTTTATAAATAATGAGAATCAAAAAATAAATGATACATTAATAAACGCACTTAGTTGGAGTAATTGGTATTCAAAATATTTAATAAACAAATCTTGAAAATCTTATTTATTTCAAGCGGTCGAAATGGCGATATAAGCGAACTGATAAAAAATCAGGGCAAATCCATTACCAAACAAGGGATAGAAATTCAATATTTTACTTTAGATACTGGCTTTTCTGGTTATCTGAAAGGGATTTTCTTAATTCGAGAGAAAATAAAAAAAGAAAAATATGATTTACTTCATGCCCATTATAGCCTGAGTGCTTTTGCAGCAACCCTGGCTGGCAGGTTTCCTATGGTTGTTTCTTTATTGGGTTCAGATGCTTATAAACCGTTTTACCTGCATTGTATTACACGTTTATTTTCTTTGTATTGTTGGCAAGTTACTATCGTAAAAACGAAAACAATGAAAGAAAGACTTGCATTAAAAAATGCAGAGGTGATACCAAACGGTGTGGATATATCCAGGTTTAAACCTATACCAAAAGCTGAAGCCCGAAATGTAATACAATTCAACCAGGGAAAAAAACTGGTGATATTTGTAGCTAACCCGGCACGGCATGAAAAAAACTTCAGTTTAGCGCTGCAGGCTATTGAGCACCTTGAAGATAAGAATATAGAATTGATGCCCGTTTTTAATATCACGAATGAAAAAATACCGTATTATATGAATGCTGCTGATGTATTACTGTTAACATCAAAACGCGAAGGCAGCGTTAATGTGGTAAAGGAAGCAATGGCGTGCAATCTGCCGGTTGTGAGCACAGATGTGGGTGATGTTAAAGAGAATATTAAGAATTTGCCGGGTTACTATGTTTGTGATTCAAATCCTGCTGCTTTGGCAGAAGGCATTTCAGAAGCATTAAAATATAAAGGCAATTTAAACGGTAGGGACAGGATATTGGAACTTGGGCTTGATTCAGAGACTGTAGCAGAAAAGATTATTGCAATTTACAAACAGGTGATGGGTAATGTCAACTAAAGGCATAATAGTACTGGGAGGCCATATTCAGGCCCTGGGCATTGTCCGTATACTCGGCAGGCACGGAATTAATGCTTTAGTCATTGACAATACTACCAAAAACATTGCACGGCATTCTAAATACTGTATTGCATTTATAAAGTCGGCCGATGCTGAAATCATCACGCTTCTTTTAAAGTTGGGAGTGGATAAAAAATACGCTGGATGGATAATTTTCCCCACCAACGATTACCATGTGAAATTATTGAGCATCAATAAGCCTGAATTAGAAAAATATTTCATAGTAAGTACTGACAAATGGGATGTGGTTAATACTTTCTACAATAAATGTAATGCGTATAAACTGGCTCAGGAAATTAATATACCTTTTCCAAAAACATGGTATCCTTCCTCTGAGCAAGACATATCGCCTGATGAACTCACTTTCCCGTGTATTGTAAAGCCTGCGGTAATGCATGAATTTTACAGGAAAGTACGTAAAAAAGTCTTTTTATGCCGAAATTATAATGAATTGCTGAATAATTACCGGAAAGCTTTAAAAATTATCCCTGCCGAGGAAATCATTATTCAGGAAATCATCCCCGGTTCAGGGGTAAATCAATATTCTGCCTGCTTTTTATTTTTAAATGGCAAATCATTTGTTTCATTAACGGCATGTCGTATGCGTCAGCACCCTATTGATTTTGGTAATGCTACAACATATGCCGAAGTTGTTGAAGTTCCCGAAATATTGGTATACGCTGAAAAGCTTTTAGGTACTGCAAAATATAACGGACTTTGTGAAGTAGAATTCAAAAGGGATATAAGAGACGGCGTATTCAAATTTTTAGAAGTAAATACCCGTACCTGGAAATGGCACGCTATTGCCAATAAAGCCGGAACCCCTTTTCTGAAAAGCTATTACGATATGCTTAACGGCAAGACAATTAATTCGGTGAAAGGTTTCACCAAAGCTTCATTTTTACATGTTCTTACCGATATACCAGTTAGGTTACAACTTCTTTTAAAGGGCCATAAGCATTGGAACAGGAAAATCAAGCCTTGCGAAAACGCAGTATATGCGCATGATGACATGAAACCCTGGTTATATGAAAAACTATATTTATTAAATCTTATCAGAACAAGATAAATGAAAAATCGAATTGTTTTTGATGTTGGTCATCCTGGCCAGGTTCACCAATTTAAACATGTTTACTGGGAATTGGAAAAAATAGGGTGGGAGTGCATTTTTGTTGCTAAAGATAAAGATATTACGATTGATTTACTAAAAGAGTATAAATTAGATTATTTCAGACTATCTGAGTCCAGAAAAGGTTTGTTAAATAAGATTATTCAAGTTCCACGAAATGATTGGAATTTTTATTTAATCGTAAAAAACTTTAAACCAGACTTTATACTTAACCGCTTTTCAATTCATAGTGGACATATTTCTAAACTTCTAAAAATTATTAATATAGGATTTTCAGATACAGAACATGCAGTAAAACTTCATAAATTGACCATACCATTCGTGGACATTAAGTTTACCGGAAAAACATATTATAATAATCTGGGTAAGAATCACATAAAATATGATAGCAATATTGAATTGTTTTATTTGCACCCAGATATTTTTAAACCAAGTATTGATCCTTATGCTTTATTAGAAATTCCGGCAAATTCTAAATATTGCCTTATTAGATTTGTTTCATGGAAAGCTCACCATGATGTTGGTATAAGACATATGTCATGGGATGAAAAAATTCGTCTTGTTGAAATTATGAAAAGTCAATATAAAGTTTTTATTTCATCTGAAGGTCCTTTGCCTAAAGAATTACATGATCACAAGATACAAATAAATCCAATTCATATTCATTCTATTCTAAAGGAAGCTTCATTTTATATTGGAGAAGGAGGCACAATGGCATCTGAGGCAGCCTGCCTTAATACGCCAGTGATTTATATAAATCCTTTACCGATTATGGGCTATTTAAAAGAACAATCTGATTTTGGATTATTATTTCAGACTACAAACTTGAATGAAATTCAAAAACTAATCATTTCAGGTTTTTCTGACAAAACAAGAAATCATTCCAAATATATTAGTCAGAAAATTAATCCTGTTAAATTCATTGTCTGGTTCATCGAAAACTATCCCGATAGCTTGAGGATAATAAAAGAAAACCCGGATTACCAGGATAGGTTTAGGTGAAAGACAAAAGATAAAAAATAAAAGGGGAAAGTGGGCGGAGAAAGGTGGGGGAGGAGAAGAGCGTAAAGCATAAAGCTTAAAGAAGGGAGTGGAGAGGTGAGAGGTGAGTGGTTGTCAGGTTATGGCTCAGATTAATGGTTTCAGGGATTTGATCGTCTATCAAAAGGCATATAAGCTTGCCATGAAGATATTTGAGATAACAAAAAGCTTTCCTAAGGAAGAGAAATATTCTTTAACCCATTAATTACAACTTTCGTCAAGGTCAGTAACATCAATTATTTCAGAAGCATGGGCAAAAAACGGTTTTGGTGTTAGGCCTTTAGGTATTAGGCGTTAGGTTTTATACCCGGTCTGAAGGTGTATTTTCTTTTTATTTTAGTTACAAAGTTCACAGAGTTTACACAAAGAGTTTGGGGTAATTAATGGTATATCCTTGTTTGTTCTTTGTGTGTTTTACGGTAAAACTCCCCTGAAAAATTCTGCAAATAATCCTCTTTTCTCTTCAACTCTCACCGCTCACCTCTCATCTCTCTCCTGTCATTTTTCCATCTTCAAAATAAATAAGTATATTTGTAAACTAAAGGTTTGAAAAAAGCTAACCTTTGGTTTAAATTAATTCAACATGAGTTCAAATTTCATTTTTGAAATTTATAAAGATAGCAGGACTGTTTTCACATTAAAGGAGATTGCCCTTTTATTAAATGTTCCCGAATTGAAGCGGCTTAAGCAAAGAATTCATTATTATGTGCAAACAAATAAATTGAGAAATCCAAGAAAGGGAATATATGTCAAAGAAGACTATTTATCGGAAGAGCTGGCATGTAAAGTTAACTCACCATCGTATATTTCTCTCGAATATGTTTTACAAAAAGCCGGAATAATATTTCAATACAGTACGAACATAACCCTGGTAAGTTATTTAAGCCGTACCATTGATATTGACGGGCATTTTCTTGTTTACCGCAAGATAAAAAATCCTGTTTTATACAATGCTGTTGGCATAAACCGTGGAAAGAACGGGATAAATATTGCCTCTCCCGAGAGGGCCTTCCTGGATACTAATTATCTTAATAAAAATTTTCATTTTGATTCTTTGCTTGGCCTGAACAGAGAATCAATAATGAAAATGCTGGTTTTATACCAATCAAAGGAATTGGAAAAAAGGGTATTAAAAATGTTTAAAAATGCTTGACATCAATAAACATAAATTCTTTCTGGTATCAATACTAAAGGAGATTTTTTCAGATATTGAACTTTCTACTGCTTTAGGATTTAAGGGCGGCACTGCGCAAATGCTTTTTTATGGGCTTCCCCGTTTTTCTGTTGACCTTGACTTTAATCTTTTAGATAAAGAAAGAAGTGAGTATGTATTCGATAAAATCAGGTCAATTCTTAAGAATTATGGTGCCATCAGAGACGAAGCTATGAAATACTTTGGTCTGGTGCTGGTGTTGGATTATGGGGCACATGAGCGTAATCTTAAAATTGAAGTTTCAAACAGAGTGTTTCCGGATAGTTATGAATCTAAGAATTATCTGGGTATTATCATGAATGTGATGAAAAAACCGGATATGTTTGCTCACAAATTATGCGCTTTGTTAGACAGAAATGTTTTCACAAACCGCGATATTTTTGATATTTATTATTTTATGCAGCAAAAAACCCCTGTAAATAAAGCCATTGTTGAACAGAGAATGAATAAAGAGTTTAAAGAATACCTGCTGCAATGTATTTCAAAAATTGAAAAAGTAAAACCCTCTGCGCTTTTAGGTGGATTAGGTGAATTGGTTGATCCTGATCTCAAAAACTTTGTAAAGCATAAGTTGAAACAGGAAACTATTCTGTTATTAAAAATGTATTTTGAATTTCCAATCCTTAGTTAATTTTTTTCATGCAGTTTAAAACACACCAAAATGCGGTTTTGGTGTTAGGCTTTTAGGTATTAGGCGTTAGGTTTTATGCCCGGTCTGTAGGTGTATTTTCTTTTTTTTTAACCACAAAGTTCACAGAGTTCACACAAAGGGTTTGGTAACTAATAATATATCTGTGTTTGTTTTTTGTGTGTTTTACGGTAAAACCCCCCTGAAAAATTCTGTAAATAATCCTCCTTTCTCTTCCACTCATCTCTCACCGCTCATTTCACTCATCGCTTGCTTTGCCGAAATTACCGGACAGTTGGTCTATATAATTATTTCCATCTCCTCACCATACTATTTCCCTGTATTTTCACTTTAATGTATTATATTATGCAATAAAAACATTATGTTTGCAAAACATGATAAATTAAATGAAATTCTTAAACAGGAAAAAAGAAATAGCAGGAATTAACAAATCGCTTTCTTTTGATGAAGCAAGGCTTATTGTTGTTTATGGCAGGAGGAGGCTTGGGAAAACCAGGCTGCTACAGCAAATAAAAGGAAATAAAACCCTTTATTTTGTTGCCGACCAGCGCGAAAAAACCATGCAAATTGAAAGTTTTGTAAAAACCCTTTCATCGCGGTTTTCGGGTTTTGATTCTGTAAAATACCCCGATTGGGAAAGTGTATTTTATATGCTAAACCAGCATTCTGATGAAAAGTTTGTTTTAATCATTGATGAGTTTCCTTACCTGGTAAAAAATGCACCTGAGTTGCCGAGCTTGTTTCAGAAAATATTTGATTCGCGCGATAATCTAAAATATCATTTGGTTGTATGCGGATCATCGCAACAAATGATGCATAAACTGGTTATGGATTATACTGCGCCTCTTTATGGTAGGGCTGATATAATATTGAAAATTGGCCCGATGAATATTTTTTGGATTAAAGAAGCCCTGCAATGTTCATATATTGAAGCTGTTGAAGAGTTTAGCGTATGGGGTGGCGTTCCGCGCTACTGGGAAATACGGGAAAAAGAGCAATCGCTTAAAGAGGCTGTAATAAATCAACTGTTCGATGTAAATGGATTATTATATGAAGAGCCTTTCCGTTTATTTCTTGATGATACGAATGATATTGTCCAGATGTCAACCATAATTTCTATTATAGCTTCAGGGGCAAACCGCTTATCAGAAGTTGCATCAAGAATTGCTAAACCATCAACACATTTAAACCGCCCGTTAAACAAGTTAATAGAATTAGGGTATTTAAAAAGAGAAATCCCTTTTGGCCTTAACGATAAAAACGCTAAGAAAACATTATACAAAATAAACGATCCTTTTATAAGTTTCTATTACAAATTTGTTGTACCAAATAAGTCAGCAATTGAGATTGGTATTGGAAGCCGGATTTTTGAAGAGATTGTCGCTCCACAGCTTCCCATGCATTATGGTTCAAATTGGGAAGAGTTGTGCCGGAATTCCATTCCATTTTTATTTCCTGAAAAACTATTTAATCCGGGTAAAAGATGCTGGGGAACGAATATCCACAAACAGCAATCAGAAATTGATATAATTGCTTCATCAAATGATGGAACAGAACTGATAATTGCAGAGGCTAAATGGTCATCTAACATTAATGTAAATGCTTTGATCCAGAATTTAGAGAAAAAAGTTGAAGGCTTTCAGGTATCAGGAAAAGTAAAAAAAGTTCATAAAGTATTATTTTTAAAAGAATTACCAACAAAAATTAAAAATGATATTATTGTTTTTACTCCTGAGCAGGTGATTAATTCATCCGGTGATGTAAAATAAATGCATCTTTTTAAGGTATTAAATCTTTTGTAAGCAAACTTAGCGATGCCCTTGGTGAAGAATACGAAACAGAGGTTTGGCTGGATTATTCAAAAAATTGTAATTATTTGGATATCAATACGTATGAAGAAATAGTGAACGAATACAATGAAGTCCGTAAAATGCTTATTTCCATAATGAACAATCTGGATAAATTCTGCAAACCCTTCTTACACTTCCACTCAACTCTTATCACTCACTACTCACCGCTCATCGCTCATCTTCCCCTTTTCCCATCTTCAAAATGAACAATCCGGATAAATTCCTTCTTTTTCTTCAACACTCACCTCTCATTGCTCACTACCCACCTATCACCCTTCAGTTTCTGGCGCAAATAAGCAATAAAGGTTTAAATCTATTACAATTTTGGAATCTAATTCCATTATTGTAAATTTGCTTTATGATAAAAAGAGAAGCTGAAAAAAGATTAATAAGTTTATCAAAGCAATTTAAAGCTGTCGCATTAGTTGGGCCTCGTCAATCTGGGAAAACCACTCTTGCCAGGCATGTTTTCCGGAATCTGTCGTATGTAAATCTTGAAAATCCCGATTCCAGAAGATTTGCAATCGATGATCCAAGAGGGTTTCTGGCACAATATTCAAATGGGGCAATAATTGATGAAGCCCAAAGGGTACCTGAAATTTTTTCCTATATACAGCAGGTACTTGATGAAGTGAATACCCCGGGGAGATTTATTATTACCGGTTCAAACAATTTTCTGCTGCAGGAAAATATATCACAAAGTCTTGCCGGAAGAATTGCTTATTTATACCTGCTTCCATTTTCAATTTCAGAAATTTCTGATATTTCAGAAATGGATTTATATCATCTGATGATAAAAGGATTTTATCCTGCTATTTACGACCAGCCCGTTGATCCATATACCTGGCAAACTAATTATATACGGACATATATTGGAAGAGATGTCAGGCAAATAAAGAATATTTCAGATTTAAATGTTTTTGACCGGTTTGTAAAACTTTGTGCCGGCAGGACAGGCCAGTTATTAAATATGAATAGTCTTGCCATAGAAACAGGTGTTGACAATAAAACTATAGCATCATGGATTGGAATACTGGAAAGCAGTTTCATTATATTTAGGCTGCAACCGCATTATAAAAATTTTAACAAACGGATTGTTAAAATGCCAAAAATATATTTTTACGATACTGGTTTAGTATGTAATTTACTGGGCATACACACCATTGAACAATTAAAATTACACCCGTTGGCGGGTAGTATGTTCGAAAATTTCATAATAAGTGATTTTTTAAAAAGGAGTTATAATCTGGGAATAAATCAAAATTTTTATTTCTGGAGAGATAATACAGGCCATGAAGTTGATCTCATCATTGAAAAACCGGAAGGTTTGATTCCGGTTGAAATAAAGGCAGGTAAAACAATTACGCCTGAATATTTCAAAGGATTGCATTTTTGGCAAAAAATATCAGGGCTGAAGCAGGGAAAAATATTATATGCCGGTGAAATTGAACAAAAAAGATCAGATGGTATCGAAATATCAGGTTGGAAGTATTTATTAAATGCTGACTTGGGTTATTAAATCACTAAATTTATCCTTTTCAACATAACAGATAGACCGGTTTTTGTTGGTTACCCTCCTGAACGGACGGGTAGTTTCTTTTCTGTCAACTCATTTGTATATATTTCAGTCAGTTGCAGTTAATATAACAAAGTTAACAACATCAGGCACGCTTTACACTGCGTTAAACGCGCGCTATACGGAGAAATCACAGGCATGCCTGTCAATATGCAGAAGTCAACTGGCAGTTGGTTTATATAATTTTAGATTTTTTGGTATTATGCTGAAGGCTTTGTCTCTTTTAGTGTGCCCTGTGGTGAAATTGTTTTTGTTGCAGTCCGCTACCAGGCAAAAAGCAGCCTAGGTATCGGGTAGGATAATGAAAGACTTTAGGTGTTAGGCGATACGGGGTATTGTATTTCATTATTTTTGTGACTTCTTTGCTATTTTATCTATATTTGCATTATGCGAATATGCATAATTGAATAAAATATTATGGAAACTCCATTTTCATTTGGCAAAATTGTTTCGGGGTCATTTTTTATTAACCGGACGGATGAAGTGAAAAGGTTATCATCAAATTTTGCTTCGGGGCTCAATACCATGATTGTTTCTCCCCGCAGATGGGGCAAAAGTTCATTGGTAAAGAAAGCAGCTGAAGTTACTGAAAAGCAAAACAAGAAAATAAAAGTCTGCTCTATAGATATGTTTGCAATTAATAGTGAAAAAGAGTTTTATGAAGCATTGGCAACCCGGGTAATAAAAAAATCATCTGGTAAAATTGAAGAATGGGCAAATATTGCAAAGAATTTTATAAAAGGGGTTATTCCAATAATTTCTTTTGGGGTAGATCCGGTAAATGATTTTAAAATAAAATTCGAATATCAAAATAATGAAGTCCCTTTTGCTGAAATTTTGAACCTTCCCGAAAAAGTAGCTTTAAAAAAGCAAATAAGAATGGTAATATGTGTAGATGAATTTCAAAAAATAAGTCAAATATCAGAAGGAATATCTTTTCAGCAAAAACTTCGTTCGGTTTGGCAATATCATACAAATGTAAGTTATTGCCTTTACGGGAGTAAAAGACATTTAATAAACGAGCTCTTTCAAAGCCAATCGTTGCCGTTTTATCGTTTCGGCGATATGCTGTATCTGACAAAAATAAAAGAATCACATTGGATTGACCATATTAAAACTTCATTTGAAAAATCTGACCGGATTATTTCGGTTGATTTAATAAAGAAAATAATCGAAATTGCACAAAATCAACCATATTATATACAACAACTCGCACATCAGGTATTTATTAATACCGATAAAGAAGTGAATGATGAAACAATTGAAAATGCAATAGAGGAAATATTTCTTTACAATGGGATTATGTATGTCCGCGATATTGAAAACCTTACCTCCCTTCAATTAAATTTATTGCGTGCGATATTAGCAGGAGAAATAGCGCTGACATCTAAAGAAGTAATAAAAAAATATAATCTCGGGACAACAGGAAATGTGCAGCGACTAAAACAATCGCTTGAGATGAAGGAAATTATTGATTTTTTCGAAAAAAAACCCGAATTTATTGATCCTTTTTTCGAGTTTTGGTGCCGCCGAAATTTAACATGAAATTTGAATTAAATTTCGTTTAAAGATTGATAGTTAAATATTTAGTTACTCCGTTGAGATGGTTTTGAATTGTGGTCAATTAATCTTAATGATGAAAAATCCCGATAAATTCTTCAAATAATTTTCTTTACCCTTTCACTCACTGTTTACTTCTCCATATCCTTCTCTCATTTTATTCAGATATTTCCCAAAATCATGACCATACTCTTCGACATCAACCACCCTTCGTATGCACATGCATTCAAACATGTTATCGCTCAGTTGAAAGAGAAAGGGCACAAAATTTTTGTAACTGCCACTGATAAAGATATTACCCATGTATTGCTTAAGGCATATTCCATTCCCTTTATATCAACCGGCAGGTCTCCGGCTGGTAATCGTGTAAAAGCGGTTTTCAGAATTTTCAAAAAAGTCTTTATCCTGCTGAATATTATCCGTAAGAACAGGATAGAATTAATACTCAGCTTTGAGTCACCTTATGCGGTGCTGGCAGGCTGGTTATGCCGTAAAAAAACCATTACCTGCGCAGATACCGAAGCAGCAACCCGGATTCACAAAATCACCGGCAACCTTAGTTCCGCGATCCTTGTCCCTTCCTGTTTTCAAAAAAAGCTTTCTTTGTCACAGGTAAGTCTTAAAGGCTTCAAAGAGCTTGCGTATCTGCACCCTGCCGTATTTCAACCTGATAAAAAGATTGTATCTGAAAACGGCTTAAATCCTGAAGAACCGTATTGCATCATCAGGTTTGTTGCCTTTAATGCTTTACACGATAAAGGTTATTCGGGCTTTTCAGAAAAGCATAAGATAAAGTTGGTTAGAACACTATCAAAAAATCTAAAGGTGTATATTTCCTCAGAAGGACCTTTAATTAAAGAGCTTCAGCCTTACCGTACTTTTTTGCCACCGGAAAAGATGCACCATGCACTGGCCTTTGCATCGTTGTTCATAGGTGAAAGCCCTACGATGGCTGCAGAGGCGGCAGTTTTGGGTGTGCCGTCGGTGTGTGCTACCCATATGCAGCTTGGTTACCTGGAAGAGCTTTCAGAAACCTATGGTTTGCTATACAAATTCGACCTTTCTGAAGCAGGTCAGGAAATGGCTGTTTCAAAAGCTTTGTCACTGGCAGACGATAAAAATGTAATCGGAGATTCTAAAACCAAAAGAAAAATCATGCTTGAGGATTCGATAAATGTAACTGAATTTCTCGTCTGGTTCATCGAAAATTATCCCGGAAGTTATGAGAAAATGAATTCACCTTCGCCAAAGGCTTCAGTGAACAGGGGAAAACCCCGATTACCAGGAAAGTTTTAGGTGAGAGGGGAGAGGGTGAGAAGATGGGATTGTGAGAAAGTGGGAATATGAGAGGGTGAGAGGGAAATTGAGAAAGTGAGAGATGAGTATTGGGAGAGTGAGAAAATGGGAGGTTTTTAGATTTTTGTTTTTTACAATATCGTGAACTATTTTAAATGGCCTGCAAACCTTGCTTGCATTTCGTTCCCTAAAAAGTATAACCCCCTAGAGGCTGTCTAAAAGGTCGCTTTTCTTGTCATTCTGAATGGTAGTGAAGAACCTTTTCTCATGACCGAAGGAAGTAATCTATATATCTGAATAAGAGATGTTTAACTATCGTTCAACATGACAAATCATGTTAGAAAAAGACTTTTTAGACAGCCTCATACTTTCGTGTGTAAAAGTAACTTTGGATTTAATTTTAGCTTATTGTTTTAATAGTAAAAATAAATGCTTCATCCTGGTAGTTGGCATTCCCCCTTATAAAAAAGCCTGTCCCGCCTTTGGCGGGAGGGGCGGGGGGGTTGTTTTAATCCCTTATTAAAGAGCTTGTCAAGCTTAAGGCGGGAAAGCCAGGCTTGTCCACCGTAATTTTGATGTAGGTGGGTTAGTTCAATCATTATCTTTGTGCTTCATTGTGTGCTTTGTGGTAAAACCCAAAGGAAAAATTCTGCAAATAATCCTTCTTTCTCTTCCACTCATCTATCCCCTTATTTTAAAACAAATTAGATTTTGTTTAATTAGATTAAACAATTTATGTATTTTTGTTTATTATAATAAAACAAAATGAATATTTCTAAGGAATTTCTGAAACAAATTATTATTGAGCAAAGGCAAAGTATACTATTAAAAAAACCAGGTATAACCCGTACCGCACTTGAACAAATAAGTAGTATAATTTCAATTCCGCATGTAGTTGTAATAAAAGGCTTAAGAAGATGTGGTAAGTCAACTTTGCTTAGGCAAATTATTCAAAAATACTATAATGACACTGAATTTTACTATATTAATTTTGAGGATGAGCGATTAATTAATTTTCCTGCTGAATCATTTTCTGTAATTCTTGAAACCCAGATGGAATTATTTGGTGAAAAGAAAACAATTTTTTTAGATGAGATACAACAAAATAAAAACTTTGAAACTTATGTAAGGCGTTTAAATGATGAAGGATATAAATTTTTTATAACCGGCTCAAATGCGAATTTATTAAGCAGCGAAATATCAACAAAATTAACTGGCAGGCATGTAGATATTAGCTTGTATCCTTTTTCTTTTAATGAATATCTTAAGTTTAAAGAAATAGATATTGCGAATGAAAGTTTATACCTTCCAAAAGGTAAAGCCATAATAAAAAATGAATTTGAAATATATCTAATGAATGGGGGCATGCCTGAATATTTAAATTTTCAGGTTGATGAAATAATATACCGGATTTATGAAGATATAATATTAAAAGATATAGCAATAAGATATGGTATTACAATGGTTAAACCAATGCGGGAGCTATATCATTATCTTATTTCAAATATTTGTAATCTTTTTAGCTATCGAACATTAACACGCATTACTGATATTGAAAGTTCTGTTACAATAAAAAATTATATCCATTACCTCGAACAAACATTTTTTATAACACAAGTAGGTAAATTTGATTTTAGTCTAAAAAAACAATTAGCAAATAAAAAAAAAATATATATAATAGATAATGCTTTTTTTCAAAAAATATCTTTTCAATTTTCAGGTAATAAAGGATGGCTATTAGAAAACCTTGTCGCTAATGAGCTATCAAAATATGGTGAATTGTTTTATTATAATGAGAAATATGCTTGTGATTTTATTGTTAAAAACAATCAAAGCTATGAAGTATATCAGATTGCTTTTGAATTTTCCGATTTAAACAGAGAAAGGGAAATTAAAGGTTTGGTTGAAGCTTTAAATTATTTAAATATAAAAGAAGGCATAATTATTACCAATGATGATGAACAGGAAATTAATTATAAAGGATACAAGATAAATATTATACCTTGCTGGAAATGGTTACTAAAATGAAAATTAATGAACTATGAACCAACTAACCCAAGTTGAGTTGTGAGAGATGAGAAATGATTTGTGAGAATTGGAGAATATGCGATAATAAGATCATCCCATATTCTCATCTTTATAATGAACAATCCGGAAAAATTCTGCAAATAATCCTTGTTTTCTCTTCCAATCATTACTCACCACTTGCTTTGCTTAAATCTCCCCAATAGCGCGTAATTAGCGTTAGCGTAACGCATGCTTTGATAACCTATTTGTGTACTTTGTGGTAAAAATGTATTTGGTGCAATCCGCAGCCTTCTGCTCCATTTTCTTTCCTGCAGGGAAAGCAAGAATCAGTATGGAGTTTGAGCAAGGGGCAAGAGGAGGAATGTGAGGATTTTAGTCTTCCCCGAAAGGCTTCCTAACACTTAAAACTTTCTTCACATTTTTCTGTCGCTCTTACAGAGCTGTTGGCATCAATCATGATTCATGCTACCATACTTTCGCTCCTAACGGAGCTTGATTTTTTACCACAGGGTACACGGAGGTTACACAAAGGGGATCAGGCTGATCAATCTTTATCTTTGTGTGTGCTTTGTGTGCTTAGTGGTTAAACTCTTTTCAGCAATCCGCATCCCCCTGCTACATTTCCTTCCCTACAGGGAAGGCACACGGGTATTTGCATATCTGTATTGTATAAGGGAAGGGTCAGG
>JAFGSC010000276.1 GCA_016934875.1 Candidatus Atribacteria bacterium | reverse complement strand
TTCATTTTGTCGTTTTCAATATAACTGAGGTTTACTCTTACTAGGACTTACTGCTATTAATTTAATACATGTTATGAACTTCTTTGCTTTCTCGCTATTTTTACAATACGATTGTATATGATTTCGGCTAAATTCCAGTCATAACCATCAAAGTTGGTTGTATTATTAAATTGAATAACAACGGTATCGATGTCTTTGAAGTATTTGGCAATACTCTGATACCCTACAAGCAGACCTGTATGCTCATACACATAAATAGAGGAATAGATTTCCTGTTCTCCTTCTTTAAAGACGGAACCATCATTTAATGCCCTCAGGAATTTACCCACATCCTCTGCTGTTGCGATCATCAAGCCTGTATTTTCAGTTTTAAAATCATTATCAACGCCAACATAATAGCCACTCATCACATCGTCAATATTCACTTCATCAAGCGAACCAAAAGTATTTTTCAGCCCAAGAGGAATCAAGATTTCCTCCTTGATATATTGCTGATGTGGATAACCCAATGTTTGATCTATGAGGTCCTCAATCAGCATATAATTGGTATTTGAATAGCCATAATCTTCACCTGGTTTAAAGTCACCCGGCAAATCCAGTGCGTAATTAAGTGTTTCTTGTCTGTTTTTTGGCGGTTTAGACCAATAATCAGGATGGTCTACAAAATTGGGAATACCACTCCGGTGTTGCAGCATCATTCTCAAGGTTATCTTGTCGGAATATTCAATTCTACCCGCTAATTCAGGGAAGTATTCAGCGAGTGTTTTATCCAAAGACAAACGTCCTGCTTTGACTAATTTTGAAGTAGCAACGGCGATATATAGCTTGGTAATACTGGCAATCTTGAATAAGGCTTGTGGGTAGGCAGGTATTTTATTTTTTTGGTCGTGCCAGCCTGCGGCATAGAACTCGGGCGGTTTCCCGGCCTGGTCTATATAAACAATCATGCCATCAAATCCGTAATCGATTCCTTCATTTAATTGTTCCTGAACCGTATCAGGGAGTGGTAAAATCCAAGCCTTTACCAAAATCCATGGTACGAACCACAAAGAGGATATGCTTGCAATAATAAATGCTATTCTGAGTATTTGTTTTATTTTTTTCTTTGTCATAATGTCAAATTTTTTCGGAGGACCTACTTTCAAAAAATTGGCCTCTGCTGTTGTCATTTTTTTCAAGAATACAAATAATATAAACGCCAAGTTGTAAACTATCAGCCAAAAATCGCCGAAATAAGTTTATAAATAATTTCTGCTCTTCAATATATCCTTCAAGAGCGCTATTGTTTTTATTCATTTGATAGCGGCTGGCTTTTATTATTCTGCTATGGGTTTATAAGCTCAGCTTTAAAATTTATGGACCCGTCTGTTAAGATTAATCCAGTATCAGACACTGTTATTTTTAAATCTTGCATTCCGCCATTTTGATGACCATTGATAAAAAATTCATGTTCACTTATTGGAACTAGTTTTACAATATTGATATGACTTGTTTTAACTGCATCATCCATAAACAATCCTTGTATTTTATGGTCGGTGTTAATACTTAACACCATTCCGATATCAACTGTTTCAAAATGAAACCGGATATGAATATTTTTAACTTCATCGCCTTCAATTTTATAAATATTGTATGATCTGAATTTACCGGCATGTTGTAAAAAGTTAGCCCACATTCCTTTCAATTGCCCTAAACCTTCGTCTGTACCTAAAAACCCTTTCATTTGATCATTGGCGTAATCTGTAATCCCTTCAAAATTTTGAGTGCTCATTGCTTTCGTAAAATACAAAGCGGTTTCACTGGAGGCATCATTTTCTTTCGCATTTCTTGAAAACGCATAGGTAAAAACCGACCAGGGTTCTTTACCAGCTGTTTCTAATGAATAGGAATCCCCTTCTTTTTTTATGATAATTGAGTGTTCATCATCTAATTGATAGGTGTTCGTAACATCAGCAATGCCATTATTTTTTATTTTGATTGGAAATGGTAAACTTTCTATGCTTTTACCTTGAAATAGCGCAATAATTTTGTCCGTAATTTCAGGAACGAAAGTAAGCTCACCTTGAAACTCATCTGCTACTGGATTTACAGACGTAGCGTTGGTTAGTATGATTATTTTAATGTTTTTTTCCGGCAACAATCCCATTACAGACGCATAACCAGGAAGTAAGCCTTTATTGTACACCCATTTATCACCTCCTTTATGGTCAATTACCCAGCCCAAGCCGGAAACCATTTCATTTACTCCCATTGATTGTGTAGAGGTGTATAGTTTATTCAGAGACTCTGATTTTAATAATGTTCCATTATCTAAAGCTTGCATAAATTTAAATAAATCAACTGTAGTTGAATAAATATTACCGGCACCTTTAAGCCAGGAAGGATGAAAAGGTGAATTGAATTCTCTAATATTATCCATACCTAAACCTAAATACGGGTGCGATTTATGGTTTAAAGCTTTGATCGATACAACAGCTGTATTGTTCATTTTGGCAGGTTTAAAAACTGCTTGTTCCATAAACTCAGCATAAGTCTGTCCGCTTACTTTTTCGATAATCTGAGCTAAAAGCAAGTAGCCGAAATTATTATACTCATACCCTGTTCCCGGCTCAAACTTTAATTTGGAATCTTTAAATTTTTCCAAAAGTTCATCAAACGATATGGAAGTTTCTTCGGGCATAAGTCCATTTCCGTTATCGTCTGTTCTGCCAATATTGGCTTCCATACCCGAACTGTTATTTAGCAAATGTTGAATTGTTATGTCTTTTGAATAGTCGGGCATAAAATCCGGGAAATAGATTGAAATTGGTGTTTCCAACGTTAGTTTTCCATCTTCAACTAATTTCATAATTCCAAC
>JAFGSC010000275.1 GCA_016934875.1 Candidatus Atribacteria bacterium | reverse complement strand
GTATTTTCTAATTGATAAGATTAAAGAGTAAGTAACAAAAAAGAATCAATGCTTAATTAGGGTAAAATATATTCTAGATATTTTTAAGAAAAGTGGCTAAGGAATACGAAGTATTGTTTGTGAAAAAAAATTGTGGGATATAGTAAAATAATTAATGGATTAAAATAAAAGTAAGGAGTAAAGATCATTGAGTGGACAAGAGGAAAAGAAAAATATTACTTTATTGAGAGAAGAAAGAATAAAAGAAATTGAAATGCTAAGAGAAAAGAATATTGATCCCTTTGGAAAGCGATTTATTGGCAAGTGGTCTATCGGAGAAGTTGTTGAGCATTTTAATCAAATCCAAGTTGGGGAGATTTCTCAAGAAAAGGCGGTTATTGCTGGTAGGGTTAAGGCTTTGAGGAATCATGGAAAAGCAACCTTTGCTGATCTAGAGGATCAGACGGGGAAAATACAAATTTATGTAAAATCAAATCTTATTGGTTTAGATCTATTTGAAATTTTCAAAGGTGTATCGACAGGAGACATCATTGGAATCGATGGCAGCGTGTTTAAAACCAAAACAGGTGAGCTAACGATATTAGCCGATCATTTTACTTTACTATGTAAATCGATTCGCACCCTACCTGAAAAATGGCACGGTTTAACCGATACCGAGATTAGATTTCGGAAACGATACTTGGATCTTATCAGTAATCCCGATACCAGAAATATTTTTATCGAAAGAAGTAAGATCATAAAATATATCAGAGATTTCTTGGATCGAAAAGGATACTTGGAAGTTGAAACGCCTGTACTACAACCGATACCAGGTGGGGCTACTGCTATACCCTTTATTACCCATCATTTGAGCCTGCACAGGGATTTGTATTTAAAGATTGCACCTGAACTGTACCTAAAGAGGCTACTCGTTGGAGGAATAGAAAAGGTTTATGAATTGAATCGAAATTTTCGCAATGAAGGGATTTCTACCAAACATAATCCTGAATTCACAATGTTGGAATTATATGAAGCTTATGCTGACTACCATGTCATGATGGAAATTGCCGAGGAGATGATTAGTGAGGTTTTACAAAAGCTTAAAGGAAAATTAATTATTGATTATCAAGGTGAGAAGATCAATTTTACTCCCCCATGGAAAAGATTAACAATGTACGAAGCAGTTGAATCGGTAACAGGTATTGATCTGGGTAAGATCAAAGATGAGGAATTAGTTAATTTGATAAAAAAATACCAGCTGGAGATACCTGAGAATTCGACCAAAGGTGAGGTCATCAATGAACTATTTGAAAAGGAGGTTGAGCAAACATTGATACAGCCTACCTTTATTACCGATTACCCGATAGAGGTTTCACCACTTTCAAAGCAAAAGCCGGGATTCCCAGATATTGTTGAGCGATTTGAATTATTTATTCATAAAATGGAGTTAGCAAATGCATTTACAGAATTGAATGATCCAATAGAACAGCAGAGACGTTTCCTCCAGCAAGCAAAAAATAAAAGTTCTGGAGAAATCAACCAGGATTTTGTCGATTATGATTATGTTGAAGCCTTAGAATATGGCATGCCTCCTGCTGGTGGAATGGGAATTGGCATCGATCGTTTAGTCATGTTATTCACCAATCAAGATTCGATTAGAGAGGTTATCCTATTTCCACAGTTAAAGAAAAAAGAATAGGTGTGATTAGAAAAGACTATTTTGAGAATTGATAAGTTTTTAAAATTAAGCAGAATCATAAAAAGACGAACTGAAGCTAAAAAAGCATGCGATAATCACTGCATCACAATCAATGGCAAGATGGCAAAGGCGGGTGATGTTGTAAAGCCTTTTGATAAAATCATTATCCAGTTTAGAAGTAGAATTTTAGAAATTGAAGTTTGCGAAGTACCAAGTGGGAATGTTGTATCTTCACAAGCTTCTAAAATGTATCAGATAACGAAAGAAGAAAAGGTCGTTATTGAATAGTAAAATCATTTCAGGTAAAGTAAATGGAAAAAAAAGTAATTGATGAAATTAAACAGCTTCTGATTGATAAGAAGATAAAAGAACTTAAGGAATTGGTTGTTGATCTTCATCCGAATGAGTTTAACGATCTAGTGGAAGACCTTACTCCCGAGCAAATTATGGAGATATTCAAACTCATCGATGATCAGGAAAAGGTAGCCGAATTTATTTCAGAACTAAACCCTGAACTTCAGTCTGATTTGCTGAATGTAATGAGTAAAAAACAAGCTACAGAAATCCTGAAAGAGATGGACACTGATGAAGCGGTTGATCTTTTAGGTGAAATTGCGCCGGAAGAGTCACGGCAGCTCTTGGATTTAATGCCTAAGGAAGAAGCCATTGAGATAGAAGAATTAATGAAGTATGAAGAGAATACTTCCGGAAGCGTCATGAATAATGAATATGTGACTCTTCCAAAGCATTTGACTGTTGAGCAAGCCATCCAACATATACGAGAGATGAGCCCGGAAGCTGAAATGATTTACTATATTTATATTTTAGATGAGAGGAAGAAACTTATTGGGGTTTTATCCTTAAGGGATTTAATTGTAGCTGATGCGCAAAAGAAAATTGCTTCTATTATGGAAGAAGACGTGATCAGCGTGCTTGATACGGAAGATAGGGAAGTAGCCGCAAAAGTCATTTCTGATTATGATTTTCTTGCGATTCCGGTCATTAATAAGAAGGGGATTATGGTAGGCATTATTACTGTTGATGATATCAT
>JAFGSC010000274.1 GCA_016934875.1 Candidatus Atribacteria bacterium | reverse complement strand
GATGCCTATCCCCTGGGCAATTTCCTGGATGGGACGTAGTTCGGTTTGCTGGGCGATTTCCAAATCTGATAACATGTTTTACCTCCTAATTAATATTTTTTTAATAAACCAAACTGGTTTTCCTTAGATTTACCTTATTTAGATATCTTATCTGTTTATTGACCAATCCAATAATAAAAATAGACAGAGTCCAATAATACGCTTTAGACTCTGTCTATAAACCTGAGAGATTTTCCCTGAACTTTTAAATTGTTTAGCAACGAGTTCATGAGACTTGTAATCGTCTAGGAAATTGCCCCTTCGGTGATCTAAAAATCTTTCCAGAGCTCTGTCCAATTTCGGTCCTTTTGCCTGAGAGTTTAGATGTTTCAGCATCTTGCCCCTTCGGCGTTTTTTCATCATGAGAACGAAAAAAGCTCTCCCGAAATCTTCTTACAGTATAGAAAAATATTTATTTAGACATCTTATACAATTTACAATTTGAGAGTGATAAAAGGTAGTTTATATGCTATAATTGAAAATGTTTTGTTATACTTTCTTTAGATTATATAATAGAAATATATTTTTTACAATAATTTATTAAGATTGGGAGTGAAAGTAATTTGGAGAAGAAAGACAGAGGCAAAGAGTGGATCGCAATTCTGGATTTTGGCTCTCAGTATACTCAACTGATTGCTCGCAGAATTAGGGAGTTCAACGTATATTCGGAAATTTACCCTTACGATGTTGACTTTTCGGCTTGGAAAGATAATTTACCAAAGGGAATCATTCTTTCCGGGGGGCCAGACAGTGTTTTAAACCAGAATGCACCCATAATGAGTAAAGATATTTTTTTATTAGACATACCAATACTGGGTATCTGCTATGGTTGTCAGCTCATTGCGAAGTTGATGAATGGTGAAATTGAACATTCAACAAAGGCTGAATTCGGACATACTCTTGTTGAAATTAGGAAAATAGATACGCTTTTTCAAGGATTACCAGATGAAATTTCAACGTGGATGAGTCATAATGATGTGATTATAAAGTTGCCTGAAGGTTTTCAACTTTCTGCTGTCAGCCAGGGTGAAAAAATTGCTGCGATTGTTAACGATAGAAAAATGATTTATGGATTGCAATTTCACCCTGAGGTGACTCATACAGAGTATGGGAAGATCATTTTATACAATTTTGTAAATCATATTTGTCAATGTTCAGGAAATTGGACTCCTCAGGCATTTATTGACGAGCAGATACAGGTAATACAGCAGAAGGTTGGAGAAGGAAAAGTCGTTGCAGGAGTCAGTGGTGGGATTGATTCGCTTGTAGCTGCCATGATGACTCATAAGGCCATCGGGAATCATCTTTATTGTATCTTTATCGATACCGGACTGATGCGCAAGAATGAGGCAGAAGAGGTTAAGAGTATTTATAGGGAATATTTTGATATACCACTGCATGATTATGATTATTCTCAGGAATTTATTCAGGCTCTCAAAGGCATAACTGATCCGGAGGAAAAAAGAAAGACCATTGGTAATCTTTTTATTAGGATATTCGAGGAAAAAGCCAAGGGAATTGGAAAGGTAACACACCTTTTGCAGGGTACCCTTTATCCGGACGTCATAGAGAGCGTTTCTACCAAAGGCCCATCAGCTAAAATTAAGTCTCATCATAATGTAGGGGGGCTACCTGAAAAGATGAATTTTAAGCTGTTAGAACCTTTAAAATATCTGTTTAAGGATGAAGTGAGGGTTATTGCCCAGAAACTCAATATTCCGGAAAAGATTATCTGGCGGCAACCTTTTCCGGGTCCTGGCTTGGCAATTCGGGTGATAGGCGAAGTAAATTTCGAAAAACTGAAGATTTTAAGAGAAGCTGACGAAATCATACGAGAAGAAGTGATTCATGAAGGATTCAATCGAACGCTATGGCAATATTTTGGAATTCTTTTACCCATCAAATCTGTAGGAGTAATGGGGGATTCCAGAACTTATGATTATAGTCTGGTTCTAAGGATTGTTACAAGCGATGACGGAATGACTGCTGATTGGGCAAAATTGCCTCATGATTTTCTAGCAAAAATATCGAACCGGTTAATCAATCAGGTCAAAGGAATTAACCGAATACTTTATGATATTAGTTCAAAACCACCTGCTACGATTGAATGGGAATAATATCGTATACAGTATTGCATATAGCGTATAACGTTAAATCAGAGTGCGTATTGTGTTAGATTCAATATAGTAATAAGATAGGTATGAGTAATATATACAGACTGTGCTCGGAGAATAATGCTTGCTCTGATATACTGGTTTAGAAACTTTTAAAAGCCAAAAGGAAGGTACCATAAGATATGTCAACATTGGTCATTATTGGAACACAATGGGGAGATGAAGGAAAGGGTAAGATTACTGATTTACTATCCGAAGATTATGATGTAATCGCTCGCTATCAAGGTGGATCTAATGCCGGACATACTGTAGTTATAGACTCAGAACAATTTATATTCCATTTATTGCCCTCCGGCATCTTGCATCCAGGGAAAGTCTGCTTGATTGGTAATGGGGTTGTTCTAGACCCAGAAGTGCTGTTCGAAGAAATTAGCTCGCTAAAAGAAAGAGGAATTGATGTATCGGATCGCTTATTCATTGATTACAAGACACATTTGATTTTTCCATATCACAAGATTATTGATCAAGAAATAGAAGAAGGAAAAGGAAATCAAAAAATCGGAACGACGATGAGAGGAATTGGTCCGGCTTATGTCGATAAGTATGCTCGCAATGGAATACGGGTATGCGATTTGATCCATGCTGATTATTTCGAGAAAAAAATAAACGATCAATTCATACAAAAGAAAAAATATCTTTTTCTTAATTATCATATCGATCTTAACGATAAAAAAATAAGAGAGATCAAAGAGCAATACAATCAATACGGCAAAATGATCAAG
>JAFGSC010000273.1 GCA_016934875.1 Candidatus Atribacteria bacterium | reverse complement strand
ATTTTAGCTTTAATGATTTGTTTCCCGCTTGAAGATTCTTCCATGCCCATTATCTTCCCTCTTTTGCTGTTTAAATCTCCAATTATATCACCCATATATTCTTTTGGCACTATTACTTCTATGTCCATAATTGGCTCCAATAGGACCGGGCTTGCTTCTGCCGCTCCTTTCTTAAAAGCCATCGAACCAGCTACTTTGAAAGCCATCTCTGAAGAATCTACCGGGTGATAACTGCCGTCATAAACAGAGGCCTTTATATCTACAGTGGGATATCCTGCCAATATTCCTTTTTGCATTGCTCCAACGATACCTTTTTCTACGGCAGGACGGTACTGACGTGGAATGACTCCACCCACTATTTTATCTACAAACTCGAAGCCTTCCCCTCTGCCTTTGGGTTCAAGCTCTAACCAACAATGACCGTACTGCCCTCTACCACCAGACTGCTTTTTATATTTTCCCTCTACTTGAACCTTTTTACGAATAGTCTCTTTGTATGCTACTTTGGGAGTGCTTTTTTCAACCGCTACTCCAAATTTACTTTCCATAGTATCAATGATTACTTCCAAGTGGGATTCTCCCATACCAGCCAATATACTCTCTCCAGTATCTTCATCCCGGTATACTTTAACCGTAGGATCCTCATCAATTATCCTGCTAAGAGCGGTACTTAATTTATCCTCATCTCCCTTAGTTTTGGGAGAAATTGCCAACAGCATTATTGGTTCAGGATATTCTATTTTTTCAAATAAAATAGGGTTATCTTTATCGCAGAGAGTATCACCAGTAACAGTATTCTTAAGTTTGGCTACAGCAGCTATATCTCCTGCACAAACTTCAGGAATAGATTGTTGATTTTTACCCTGCATTTTATAAATTTTCCCCACTTTATTATCTACGTTTTTTGAAGAATTATAAATATTCGAATCTTCGGATAACTTCCCTGAATATACTCTAAAGTAAGTTAAGTTTCCCACGTAGGGATCTGCTACAGTTTTAAAAATAAAAGCAGAAAAAGGAGAATCAATTGAATTTTTTACTAATTCTTCAGAAGAAGTTTTTACATTTTTTGTCATAACGGGAGGCATTTCAGAAGGAGAAGGAAGATACTCACTTATAAAATCGAGAAGAAGCTCTATTCCTAAATTCATGGTTGATGAACCGCAAAGAATGGGAACAATCTTACTTTTTTTAATGCCTTGTTTTAAACAATTAGTAATCTCCTGGTTCGTCAGAGTTTCCCCGTCCAAATATTTCAATAAAATTTCATCATCAAATTCAGCTACGGTCTCGACCAATTCTTTTCTGTAGGATTCTGCCTGTTCTTTCATATCTTGAGGAATTTCCTGTTCCTCAAAAACTGGCTTACCATCTTCTGATTTTTTATAAATATTGGCTTTCATCTTTATTAGATCAACTATACCCTTGAAATTTTCTTCTTTACCAATAGGTAGCTGTATTGAAATTGCGGATGAACCAAAAACTTGATTAATCATATCTTTTATCCGGTAAAAATCAGCTCTTTCCCGATCCAATTTATTTATAAAAATAGCGCGGGGCAGTTTATATTCATCGGCAAAATTCCAGACTTTCTCGGTCTGTACTTCTACTCCCGATACGCCACATATCACTATTATAGCGCTATCGACAACTCTAAGGCTTAATTTGGTATCAGTAATGAAATCGAGGTATCCTGGAGTATCAAGAATATTTATCATCAAGTCTCTCCAGTTTAAATAAGCTAAAGATGAATTGATACTTATACCTTTTTTTATTTCTCTAGGGTCATAATCAGTCGTGGTATTACCTTGTTTGATATCTCCCAATCTAGTAATCATTCCTGAGTTATAAAGTAAAACCTCGGTAAGCGAGGTTTTTCCAGAATCGCCATGGCCTACCAAGGCAATATTTCTTACTTTATTAATATCGTATTTAGTCATAAAAACTAGTCCCCCTTATCCTTGGTCAATTTTCTTTTATTTTAATTAATTGATTTTAATTCTATCAGATATATTTAAATATATCAAAAAAATTAGCCTACAAATTTAAAATTAAATCATATTTTATTTAATATCTCACCAGCATGATAGGAACTGCGCACCAAAGGGGCTGAGGCTACGTATTTAAAGCCTAAAGACATTCCTATATTTCGATATACTTCAAATTCATCAGGATGAATATAATCACTCACTTTTAAATGGTGAGGAGATGGTTTTAAGTACTGCCCTATAGTTAAAATATCACAACCTACTTCTCGTAGATCTTTCATCGCCTTAATCATTTCATCTTTTTCCTCTCCCAAGCCAACCATAATCCCCGATTTAGAAAAAACATTCTTATCCCGAATCTTGATTTGTCTTAATAATTCCAAGGAACGCTTATAAACAGCTTTTGGCCTTACTAATTTATATAAGCGGGGAACCGTTTCGATATTATGATTTATCACTTCCGGATGGGCATCTATTATTATTTGGAGTGCATCCCAGGAACCTTTAAAATCCGGTATCAACACCTCTATAGTGCTTTCGGGAAGTATTTTTTTCACCTCTGTAATAGTCTGAGCAAAGTGCTTTGCTCCACCATCTGGCAGATCGTCTCTGGTTACCGAAGTGATTACAATATGCTTAAGATTTAAATGTTTAGCAGCTTGCGCAATATGATAGGGTTCCTCCAAGTCCAAGGGAAGGGGGTTCCCCTTTTCAACAGCACAAAACTGACAGTTTCGCGTACAGATATTCCCTGATATCATAAAAGTAGCCGTTCCTTTTTTAAAACACTCACCTCGATTTGGGCACAGGGCACTATCACAAACTGTATGTAAATTTAGTTCTTTTAATAATAAATCCATACGCTCTAAAACTTTTTGGTCGGGTAATTTTCTTCGTAACCAATAAAGATGTCCTTTTTTATCCGTCATTTTTAGCTCCTTGATATAAATTTAGATAGAATTCTTTAATTGTTCGGAGTATTTCTTCATTATTTATTTTTTTCCTTAATTCAAACATAAATATTCCCGGGTAACCAATTTCTTTTAAATCCTTTAAAAATTCTTTCCAATCTATATTTCCTTTCAAAGGAAGATAATGGTCATCGCTCTTTCCGAAATTATCATGAATATGTAAGTGGCATAAATAATTTTTTATTTCTGGCAAGCACGCTACTACTCCAATATGATTATAAAGAAGAGAAGTTATGTTACAATGTCCGGTATCCAGACAAATTCCCAGACTTTTTGAATTAAAATTTCTTACTATCTCCAGGATCTCGGGTAT
>JAFGSC010000272.1 GCA_016934875.1 Candidatus Atribacteria bacterium | reverse complement strand
TTGGTTTTACGATCGATCATTGCTTTCATGGTGCCTTTGGTTTCATCCGTTTCTATTGCCCTGGCTACCCAGCTCATGGGGATCTTTGCCACCCGGTAATCATATCCTTGGCTTTTAGCCTGTTTTTCATTCAATCCGATGCGCCCCAGCTGAGGATCGATAAAGACAACATAAGGTAGGATTCTGTCAGAAATCGTTGCCTGACCACCTTCCAAGATGTTCTTTAGAAGTATTTTATGGTCATCATAAGCAATGTGGGTAAATGCAGGGCCTCCCTTTACATCTCCGATGGCGAATATGCCCGGAACAGTTGTTTCTAAACGGGCATTCACTGGAATAAAGCCCCGATTATCCAATGATATTCCCGTTTCTTCTGGATTTAAAGTGGAGGTGTTCGGCACCCTTCCGGTTGCTACCAGGAGGTGGCTACCCTCAAGGGTTTGCTCTTTCTCGTCTATCTTCACTGATAAAACTATTTTCTCTTTCTCTGGGGCATCGATTTTAACTGTATTCGTCCTGAGTAGTATCTGAATTCCTTCCTGTTGAAGGATTTCTGCAATTTCTTCAGCTATATCTTCGTCTTCCAGAGGAAGGAGCTGGTCGTTTAGCTGAATAATGGTTACTTGGCTTCCGAACCTGCGAAACATTTGTCCGAATTCTAAGCCAACGTACCCCCCGCCAATGATGAGCAGGTGTTCCGGTATTTTGTCAATTTCCATCATTGACGTGGAATCAAGAGCATTGACATCATCAATGCCGGGAATCGGAGGCTTTGAAGATTTGGTCCCGGTATTAATAAAAATATATTCTGATTGTATTTTTTCTTTTTCACCTTTCAAAAGATCTATCTCCAGCAGTTTTTTTCCTACAAAACGAGCATTTCCTTCAATTAGAGTAATACCAGAAGTTGAGGTTAACTGTTCCCGACTTCCGTTTCTGAAACTTGTGACAATATCATTTTTTCGCCTGAGTACTTTGGAAAGATTAACCGAACCAGTGGCAGAGTCAATTCCAAAGTCCTGTGCCCTATGGATAAGGTGAACAATTCTGGCTGAAGCGATCATGGTTTTGGTTGGCGTGCAGGCCGTATTAATGCACGATCCTCCAATGTGTTCACGCTCTACCAGGGCAACCTGCCATCCCTTTTGAGCGAGCGCGATCGCAAGCGGATTTCCTCCCTGACCAGAACCGATAATAATTGCATCAAAATTTCTAGGTTTATGACTCATTTTTTGCCTCCTTTTTTAGAAAATATTTTCATACATTAAATTGGAGTTTTTTTTCTATTATTTTTATGAAATGCCTGCTGAAGATATTTAAATCAATATTTTTTCTTTTGCATGAAAACGCTCATAAATAAAAATGCTAAATTTGTCAGAGCAAGAGAAATATCGTTCAAGTATATTTACTCCAATTATAAAATAACCCTAAGCTATAAATCAACACATTAATGTTGACATGGAAAATGAATAGAGGAACAGGAGAATAATACCGTAAACAGTATCCGATCAAGCAATCAGAGAACTGATGATGGGAAAATATTATTTTATTTGAACGTTATCTTTAATATTTTATCATCACCATCCCGGGGCATTCCTCTTCCGTCATGATTATTAGTTAACACATACAAAGCATTATCAGGTCCCACGACTACATTACGTAGGCGGCCATAAGTTCCAGAGGACCAATCTTCAGCAAATAATCGGTCGATAGCATTGATTTCATAGGTAGTACCTAATTTCTTTACATCAATACGTATCAGTGCTTCACTTCTTAATGAGGCCAAAAATAAGCGTTCATTCCAAAAGGTCATACCGGAAGGGGGCGTTGATCGAGTCCACATAATCATCGGGTCAATATAGGGCTCTACGTTTGCATCACCTAGAACTAGAGGCCAACCATAATTGCCGCCTTTTTGAATGACATTGATAATATCCCTGTTGTATAAGCCAAATTCTCCTGAAGGGCCGTGTTCGGAAGAGAAAAGGTCACCGGTTTCAGGGTGCCAAGCTAACCCCTGTGGATTGCGATGCCCAAGCGAATAGACCGGAGAATGAGTAAATGGATTATCTGCAGGAATTTCTCCATTTGAAGTATATCGAAGAATCTTACCGCCCAAATTATTAACATCCTGAGCGATTTCAGATTCCCAGGTATCTCCAGTACAGATATAGAGCATTCGGTCAAGGCCAAAGGCAATGCGACCGCCGTTATGAACCCGGGAGCCGGGAATTTTGTCTATAATCACCTGGTCAAATACTATCGTGGTATCCGTATCAAGGTAACGGACAACCCGGTTAAAGATTTTATTATTCTCCTGATAGGTATGCATCAAATAAAGATATTTTTCCTTTGGATAATCAGGGTGTTTTGTTAAACCCATTAATCCACCTTCACCGATATGTACTACCTCATCAACGATCCTGTATGGTTTTTCCTGTAGGGTACCATTTTCAATCAGACGAATTTGACCGGCGCGTTCGGTAACCAGCGCTTTATTTTCAGTAAGAAAGACTAACTCCCAGGGTATGCGTAAATTTTCAATCCACACTTCAATCTCATATTCATCCGGTTCAAGTATAAAACGGTCTTCCACTTTCTGTGGTGGTTTGCCAACGATTGGATCCTCTGCTTCTGTAAATCCAATTCCAGCAAAAACTTTAAAACTTGATAATAAAAAAATGAAAAATAAAATTGTACTGATTAAAATTTGCTTGAATGTTTTTTTGAACATATATTATTCCTCCGAGGGATACTTATTTCATCATACCATATTTTGTCCGGGAAATTGTGGCCTGGTGGATGGTATAGGGAGAGATTTTCTGTTTCACTCGAAAATTGACCAGGAGATTAGATTCCCGGTTGTACCTGGATATTCCTTTGGCTCTTAATCATACCATTTCGGAATTTGTTGGTAAAAAAAATTTCACTGGTTTTAAGTTCATCAAAACATTTTGATAGTTCCCCAAATTTACTTTTAAAATCTTTTTCGAAAATTAATCTTGATGATATCAGTTTTCATTGGAAAGTCTTGTTTTTTTAGGGAGTGGGTAATAATTCTTTTTCGAGTAAATCATAGCGAAGCTGGATTTAGTGCAATCTTTTTAGCAATACTTGGCAATGGACATTTATCGGACAAGGTCAATGGTAATTTTAAATCGAAACCGTCTTAGAAATTATTCGTTTAATTTATTTATGGTTGATTGCGATCATGTTATAATAAAAGTTAAATTGAAAATTTATTTATACCACATCAATAATGAAAGCGTACCCATGCATCAACATATTCCCCAGCAAAATAAAATGAATAGCAATGGAAGAATAGTATTGGCAATTATTCTAAATTTTATGATATGTTTATTTGAATTAGTCGGTGGTATATTAGCAGGTAGTCTTGCTTTATTAGCAGATGCTCTGCATAATTTTAGTGATGGAATGGCCATTGTGGTTAGTTTTTTTGCCAGGAAAATAGGTCAGCGTTCTCCCAATCAAAGAATGACATTTGGATATAAAAGGGCTGAAATACTTGCTGCCTTGATAAATTCCTCCGTTATTGTCATTATTGCTTTTTTTCTCATTCGAGAAGCCTATTTTCGTTTTATAAACCCTCAAGAGATTACCACCCTGTGGATGATAGGAGTAGGGATCTTTGGTTTGATAGCTGATTTGGCGAGTGTTATCTTGCTTTACCCTGAAACTCACCATAGCCTTAACATGCGTTCAGCGTATCTGCATTTATTGAGCGATACCCTGAGCTCGGTAGCAGTCATTACTGCCGGTATGATGATCTATTTCTACAATTTTTATCTTTTAGATCCCATTTTAACGGTTCTTATTGCTATGGTCATCTTTTTTCAGGGATATCAAATATTAAAACAAAGCACCATGATATTGATGGAAAGGGTTCCTGCTTCTATACGTATCAAAGATATCAGGGATAGAATAGAGCTTCTTCCACAAGTAGACAATCTTCATCATATTCATGTTTGGCAGATTGACGAGAATAAGATTTTATTCGAAGGCCATATTACCTTAAAAGAGGATATGAAAATAAGTCAATCCGAAATCATTAGACAAAAGATAGAAAAGATTTTAGAAGAAGATTTTAACATCTTGCATCCTACAGTTCAAATTGAATTTAGTTATTGCAGCAATGGTTGTGATCATCTAAAAAAGTGATACAGTCGGACGGTTCTTTGTTTGACATCTTTGAGTAAATCATCCGGAAGGTAAAATAAAACAAAAAAAGATTCGTATGCTGATTGAATGTGGTTTCTAAATAAAAATATGTTAATTACAGGATACAAAGGTTCAGATTAAGAAACACTAGGAGGTAAAAAAGTGAAAAGAATCATTTTTTTAATAGTATTATTGACCTTTTTAGTTATTCCTCTTCAGTCGATGGCCATTCTGCAAGATATTTGGTTAGATTCCGAGATAAGCCAAGTCTATGTTTATCCTCAATCAGCGATGATTGTGAGAGAAGGGAAAGTCGAATTGGACCAGGGGCGTTACCGTGTAAACTTTGATAATATTTTAGAAGTATTCGATGAAAAAACAGTGAATGTGGATACTTTACAAACGGACAAGGGGAATGTAAAAATTACCGGGGTTAGCATCGAAACGGAAATTTTGTCGGAAGAGCCGGAAGAAAAAATAAGGCAATTACAGAATGAAATTAGCAACCTGGAGAAAGAAATTAAAAGGATCACAAATGAGAAGAACGGTTTGAGCGATAAGAAAGAATTTTTAAATTCCATTATCTATCTTTTTCAAGACCAAAGGATGTCCGGGAGCATTTCGACACCAATACCTTCAACCGAACAGTTGGAAAATATCTATACTTTTTTGGATGATAAGCTACAGGAAAATTATAACCAAAATTTAATCTATGATTTTGAACTTGAGGAAAATCGGGAAAAGATTGATTACTTGCAGAAGCAGATTCTCCTCATTTCCGATGGTCAAAGAGAAACAAAAAAAATCATATCTGTAGACTTAGAGGTCTTACAGAAAAGCAATTTCAGTATTTTTTTATCCTATTTTATCAGCGGGGAGGTAAGCTGGGAACCTGTTTATGATGTGAGGACAGATATTAGCGAAAATAGAATTGATTTCATAACCTATGCATTGGTCAGACAAGTCACCGGGACTGATTGGAAAAATGTCTCTTTATCACTATCCACTGCCAGGCCAACGATTTCAGGACAATTACCCCCAATAGAGCCTTGGGTTTTAAGGCCTTATCAGCCTGATCAAATCAAGGGTCAAAAAATGGAAGCGCCAATGGTGTTTCGGGAAGATACAGATGCGGTTTCCATGAGCGCTGTAGCGGAGCAGGAATTTTCGGTGCCTGTTGAATACGGTGGAACCAGCGTAACTTTCAATATTCCGGAAAAAACTTCTGTATATTCAGGTAGCAAGCAGGGAAAAATACTCATTTCTGAAAAGGAAATGTTGGGTGTATTTAACTACAAGACTTTTCCCAGGGGAAATCCTTTTGTCTATTTTAATGCTTTTCTGGAAAATGACTTAGCTATTCCTTTATTG
>JAFGSC010000271.1 GCA_016934875.1 Candidatus Atribacteria bacterium | reverse complement strand
GGGCTTGTCCGCCGTAACAATGTGAAGGCGGGTCGTGTTACCCGAAAGTTAGCCAAATGGGCCAACTTGAGCAACCCCTTCACACGGCAACCGACCAGCAGGAACTCATGAGGCGTTAGCCGAATAATTGCGTATGACCGGTTGCTGTAGCGTGTTTATTTTTCATTCTTATAAAACTCTATTGCTTTTAAATAATTCTCTGCTCCTTTTATTGTAAAATCATTTAAAAATCCGGATAATTCCGGGTGTTTTTTATCAATCCATACAACTAAAGAATCACGCCGTGGCTGCCATTTTGCAAAATTTATATAAACATAATCTATTATCTGAATCTTAGTCATTTGACCATTTTTTAAATCAATCATTACTTTGATTATCAACGAAGTGTCTTGTAAGAATTCAATCCGCTTGCAGGTCTTGCTAACAGTTGCTTCAATTGAATTACTATCGGCTTTCAAATCAATCAATTCATATTTAGGATTAAATACAGAATCCCATTTGAATTGTTGATATAATTCTTTTCTACTGCGAGTTATTATATACTCTTTTTCTGTTGTTTGAATGCTGTCGGAAACAAGATTTATAATAAGGCTAAAATCACCATCGTTTAGGCCTTTATAATAGTTAGCTACAATCTGCTCATTTGTAAGATTGATTTGTCTTGGATGGCAGGAAATGAAAATGACAATTAATCCTATTATCAGAATCCATGCGTATTTTTTCACCATAATCATTTAATAAGACTTAATTCAATCAATGTTCAGAATGTCTTTTTTTTAAATGCGCTACAAAACGGTGACGTCATGAAAAGTTGCCGATTGCGGGCGGTTTCCTACCAGGGTACATGAAAAGTTGAAGCGCCTGCCTGCCGAAGGTAGGGGCTAAAGCCCTTCGCATACCTCTGAAACCCTTATTGGCTATAGTGTGTGTTGTATGTCGTATTTGTTTCATTTATAATATTTTAGTATCTTATTTTTCAGCTTTTTTACACCTTTTATTGATTCATCTTCTCCGGCATTGGTAATAATCACCAAACCAAAATTTAATTCTTTAAACAATAATGTATAACAATAAAATGTACATGCACTCCCATCATGTGTGCTAATCATATATGATTCTGGTGTCCTATATACTCCCCACCCAATTGAATACCAACCTACAAGAGGCTTTTCAGGCACAAAATTGCAATAATGTAAATAATCGTAGGTTGAAGATTTTAGGATTGTATCTGTACCGTTAATCCCTAATAAATTTAATTGAAGAAATTTAGTGTAATCTATAATAGATAAACTGTAATTTCCCGCAGGTGTTATAATGTCATCCATTTTGTAATCACCATTTGGCGAATGAATGGTTAATTTGCTGTCATTATCTAAAATCCAATGACCCCAAGGTTGATTTTTATCACTTAGAGCAGGCCAACCAAAAGAAGCATTAATATTCAATGGTTTAAATAATTCTTCATTTATCAAGTTTTCCCAAGACTTTTCGGTGACTTTTTCCATCATATGAGCTGCAACTGTATAGCCAGCATTTGAGTATGTGTACTTTTTTATACTATCTAACTCAACTGTTTCCTGTCTAAGAAGCCACTTTGAAAAGTTATGTCGCCTTTCCATATTGTCTTGCCCCTTAAAATTTGGTAAAAGTGCCCATTCGTCATCTTCTCCAAACGTCCGAACTTTTGAGCGATGAGATAATAGCTCACTTAAAGTGACATTAAGATATGCAACATTTGAGCTATCTTTAAATTCCGGGAAAACATCAAAAACTTTTGTATCCCATCTAATTAATCCTTTTTCCACTAATCTACCTGCAACAAACCCCGTCATTGCTTTACCACATGAACCTAAGTGAAATTTATCATTCAGTTTGATACTATCGTTTGAATTTAATCTTCTCACGCCAAGTACAGCTTCATTTAGAACCTTATTACCATTAAAAATTGAAACAGTTATTCCTGGTATTTTTAAATCATGTAAAGTTTGTTGCATATATTTAATCAACATGTCTTGACAAATTGGTTTTATCTTTTCAGGGGATAACCTTTGTCCATAAGCAATAACTGAAAATCCAAAAATTAAAATTAAAGTAATATTTTTTTTCATAATGTATCTATTAGTAGATTGTGTCTTTAATATGGCATACAAACAGTTGGCGGTATTCGCCGTAGGGGATTTCGGAGCTGTTACTAAATCGCCCGTTACAAACTTTAAGGCGAGCTTAAACGCTTGATATGCTACTAAAACCCCTATAGCGTAAACCGCGTGTTACCTGCTGGCCTTTTTTGTCTTTTTGTTTATTAATCAGTCAAATATAAACAATCTTTTCAATCAAAGCACAGTCATTTCTTGGTGCGATTGTGCGGGACGGGCAGCTATGCTCTTGCCGCAAACTCTGGTGGTGCGATGGCATATGCAGTTTGTGGCATGTGCCTTGCTGCGAAGGGATGGGAGTGATGAGATAAACGATTTCTTTATTCTTTTATCCTTCGTGTGTCTTTAAATATGAGTATCCAGTGCGGGAAAACAACTTAATCATAAGAATTACAGTAAATAATACGGCAAAATAAATTGATGTTAATTGTTCTGGATTAGAATAAAAATTCTCAAAACCACGGTTAATAAAGCTTATTTTTAAGGCAATGTCTGAAAATCTAATACCTGTTAGATTCAACAAAGCTATTATAGCAATATCAATTGTAAGAAATAAAAATGAATACAATTTAATGTTAGAATAGATTATTCTTTTTTGATTTTGGGTCTTTATTCTATCCATTAAGGTTTTGTTAAAATCGGGATTTGACAATTCCAGTTTGCTGCCCGAAATTATTTCTTTTGTAAAATTATCAACGTTTGTATTATCCATTACAATAGATTTTTAATTTCTGACTTTAATTCCTTTTCCAAAACAATATACATTTTTTGTCTTGCCCTGTGAATTTTCATTTTCAGGTTCTCATTTTTTATTTCCGTAATCTCAGAGATTTCATCTAATGAATTCTCATTTAAATAGTAGAGCGTTAAAAGTAAACTGTCCTCATAATTTAGCTGGTTTAATGCTATGTTAATGTACTTTTGTTGGTCAGTTTGAGTTAAATGATTGTAAGTTGATTCTATTTCTTCAATTGCAATATCTGAAACGTTCTCTAAATCAATATTTCCTGAATCAAATTTTCTTCTTTTCACTTTCGACAATGAATTATTTACAACTATCCGGTAAAACCATGTCGAGAATTTAGAATCCTGCCTGAACTTGTTCAATGATTTAAAGGATTTGACAAACGAATCCTGCACAATTTCCTCTGCATCCTCACTATTGTTTACTATCCGAAAAGCAATGGAATATGCCATATCCTTATATTTATCAACAAAATATGAGAATCCGGTATAATCTCCGTTAAGTACTTTTTGAATATAAAGGTTGTCCATGTTTTTGGCTACTTGTTACCACCTCTTTTATTGATAAAATAGTAGATGGTTAAGCCAATTCCGCCAAATAGTATGGCTAAAATACCCATGATGGCATCGTCTTTAAAGATACCCTGCTCAATCAACAAAAACCCGAGTAACAAGCCCAGGCCTACACCAGTTGACAGCATTCCCCACATTAAAATATTATTAAACGGGCTGTCTTTTTTTTGTAATGACGTAATATCAATTCCTTTTTCAAGTAGTTGCATTCTTTCCCTAATCTTTGCTTTTTGAATGTAATAAACAATCAGAAGGATTGTAACCGGAAGTACTCCCAGAATTAATATCATACTAATTAAATCATCTGCTTTCATAACGCTCTATTTTTATTATAATTAATACTATTTTATTAGACTGCATAAATTCTGAATTGGTAACAAAAAAGACTTTTTAATCTAGTATTCCTTTCTTTGGCGACATCACTTCTTCGTTTTCTGCATTCCTGCCAATCTTTTTACCGGTTTTTCCTGATTTAAACCTATATCCAAACTTTATAATGAAAATATAATCATATTTAATTGAGTTTTCAGTATACTGAACCATCGATTCTGTGCTGTAAGTCCTTTTGTCGTATGTATAGCGATTACTCCAAGGATTCATTGTAAATGCTGAAACTGTAAACTTCTTATTAAAAGTTTTATTAAAGCCAATGACAAAGTCATAATATTCATGTTTTTTGCTTTGATAAGCAATGGTTGGAGCTTCGTAATTAAATTCAAGAAATAGCATCCATTCTTTGGTTAACACCAATTGTGAACTAATATTTAAGCGCCATGAATTGTCCTTTACCGTCTCGTTAATCCCATATTCAGGCAAAGCATCCAATTTCTTTCTGTAATAGGTAAAAGAGAGGTTTGTCGTCCAAATATCCTTAACCGAAAACATACCTGAGAATATGATACCATACTCCAACTCATTATTTACATTGCTGTATTGTTTTCGCAAAATTGAATCTGAGACGATAAGGTTGACCTGACTTATACCATCCTTTGAAAGACTTAAATATGGCCTATAATTAACATACATTGACTTATTGAATTGAATACGATGTTCCAATTCGATATGGTTTTTAATAGAAGGCTTGAGGGTTGGATTCCCTTTTGATTGCGTATAAGAATCATCTGTATAATTTGCGGGGCTTAACTGATTGATTGCAGGCCGGCCCAAAGACTTTCTATAACTGAAACGCAGTATATTTTTTTCATCAATCCTGTAATTCGCCTTGATGGAAGGCAAAAAGTAATTATAGCGATTGACAGTGTCGTAGACATGAATAATTTTAATGTTTGAAAACTCGTACCTGATACCAGTTTGGATATTTAGTTTACCCAAATTTGACGACAGGTTAAAATAAACCGAATGTCTGTTTTCCTCATAATTTGTAAAATCTCTATATGCTGAAACTAAATCATTATAGGTGTAATCTTTCCTGAGATAATACCAATTGTAACCTGAGGAAAACAGAAGTTTGTTTAAAAAAGGATAGGTATAATCTATTTTCATATACGAAAAGGTATTATTGCTTTCTGTTGATTGATTTTGGATAAGGAGATATGAGGGAATGGTTAAATCATTCTGCTCATAATAATTACTTTTTCCATCATCAGTTCTGTTGCTCAAATAATTTTCAAAAGATATTTGGTGTTCTTTTTTAGGAAATTTATGTTGAAAGAAAATGGAGTAATCGAACAGGTAGTTTTTATCTGTTTTTGAAGTAAACCCGGTACTATAAGTTGTTTCACTCTCTGTATAGGCATTTTTTGTTGTAAAATTCGCACTGTTTGTTATTATTGGCTGAATTGAGCTATATGCACTTAATGTGTTTTTGTCATTAATAAACCAGTCAAAACCATAATTGGCACTAAAATTACTGCCCTTTTCTTCACCTAAGATTTGCTGGTTTAAATATACGCCTGAGCTGGTTGTACGCTTGTTTAGATTTTCAATAGTATAATCATGTAATTTATATCTACCCGCAACATAAAACCTTACTTTCCTGAAATAAATGTCAACACTTGCATTGTTTTTACTGAGGATAATATCTTTCGAAGTCGGTAATTGAAGGCGAAGCTGGCCACCCATTCCATATTCAAATTCTCTTTTCAGTACAATATTAATAACAGCATCAACAGCGCCATCAAAATTTGCCCCCGGGTTATTAATTACTTCAATCTTATCCACAAGTCCTGGATTAAGTTGCATCAGATAATTGTTATCAACTTTTCGTCCATTCACCTGGAAAAGAATATTGCTGCTGCCGGCAAGTTTTACATCATCTGAAAAGTAATTAACTGTAATATCAGGTAATTGGCGTAATAGTTCCAGTCCTGACTGGGCAATTTCTGCAGATTTGCTGTTAACACTATAAATTATTTTATCATCTTTTATTACTCCTGCCAGTTTATAGCCTGTTACAATTACTTCATTTAGAGATTTTGATTCCGTAATAAGTTTTGTATCACTTAATTTTATTTGGGTTTTTTGTGGAAGTATCTCAAATACCGGTAAAATTACTTTTCGGTAGCCCAAGCAAGAAATCCTTAATAAATAATTACCGCAAGGTACAGCTTCAATCAGAAATTCGCCATCAATATTGGTTATTACCGCTTTTATCATTGTAGAATCGCTTCTTTTTAAAAGTTCGACATTAGCATACGGAACAGCTTTTGAACTTTCAGCATCAATTACAGTCCCTGCGACTTTCCCAGTTTCAGAGGCAAATGAGTTAATAGAATTAAAGATTACAATCGAGAAAATAATCAAAAATCGCAGAAATATATTGCTCATAATTTTATGTTATCAGGTTTAACATTTTGTTGTCCGGTTATTGGACTACATAAAATGAAACGTGGTAACCGAATTATGTGAATTTTCAATTCATAACTATCTACCCTTTAGTATTGGCGGGGAGGAGAAAAACAAGTGTATAGCTGAGGGGATGGTTGGGTGAATTAAAAAGCCATACTGATATTTTTGAGTGTAGGGGTGTCATTTTATCTTTTTTCATTCAACCTATTAACTATCCTCATCTTTTTAGGCTTGCAGGTAAAATGTTTTGCAATATGATGTCGAGCGGGATTATTCCGCTACGCCACATGAAGGCTACGCCGTTACGAAGCGATTTCCTATCAGCCTGCCTGCAGCAAGCAGGATTACACCGGGGGAAAAGAAAGGCAGTTTGAGTGAGAGTGTGAGAGGGGAAGACAACACCGGGGGATAAACTGCATAAAATGATAAATGAAAAAAATAATACGGAATACCAGGCAGAGCCTGGAATAATATGTTCAGCTGAGGCATAGCCTCAACCGAACGGGGCTTGTCCGCCGTAACAATGTGAAGGCGGGTCGTGTTACCCGAAAGTTAGCCAAATGGGCCAACTTGAGCAACCCCTTCACACGG
>JAFGSC010000270.1 GCA_016934875.1 Candidatus Atribacteria bacterium | reverse complement strand
TGATTATCTTAAAAGGAGCCACTGACGTATGTACCCCAATGCTTAATCAATTAATTGCGTATGAATTTTGTTTAAATGGGAATCTTGATAAAAATATTCAGTCAAATATATCGATCTATAAAAAGAAAAAGGATATCATGCTGAAATCTTTGGAAAATTATTTTCCAAGTGAAACTTCTTGGACTAAACCGGAGGGAGGTTTTTTTGTTTTTGTGACATTACCTGAATCCATTGATGCAAATCAAATGTTTTATGAATCTATTGATGAAAATGTTGCTTATGTGAGCGGATCTACTTTTTATGCAGACGGAAAAGGACAAAATACACTGAGATTGTCTTTTAGTTATCCGAAAGAAGAGGATATCGATGAGGGGATTAAAAGATTAGCAAGAGTCATTTCTAGAAGAATTAAAAAATGAGTTATCAAGGATCAAGATATTTTCTATAAAAAAGAAAAGAAATAGACTAAACATATTTTTTAGTATTTTATCGAGATAGTTAATATTATATCGGGTGATTTTTAATTTCTAAAATATAATTTTAGACGTCCTGGTATAATTTGACAGTAAAGATGGAATTTCCTAAAATGATTGTAAATCAATAGGGTTTGAAAGGAGAAGGCTTTGGCTAAGAGCATGACTGGATTTGGGGTAGGAGAATCTTTGGTAAATGGGATTTCTTCAAAAGTAGAAATTAAAACAGTAAACAATAAATATTGTGATATTAAGGTAAAAATGCCTCTCCAATCATTGGATATTCTTCAAAAAATAGAAGATATGATTCAAAAGAGAATTAGCAGAGGTTCAGTAAATGTGTTGATCAAGACAGACCGTGATCATGATGATATTTATCAAATTAAACTTAATGAAGATTTATTACTATCTTATTTGGATGCCTTGAATCGATTGAAAGAAATAACCCGATTAGACGAAGCAATCAATCTTGATTCATTGCTTCGCCACAAAGAAATATTTGATTTTATCAAAAAGGAAGAGGATGAGTATGCATGGGAAGCTATTCGTATTTCCTTAGATAAAGCTTTGGATAGCTTGATTTTAAGTAGAACAGAAGAAGGAGAGAAACTCATAGCAGACATATTCAAGAGATTAGATAAAATGATGATCACCATTCATAGTATAGAAGAAGACAAAGATCAGTCTTTAAAAGATTTTCAGTTAAAACTTAAACAGAAAATCCAGCAGCTTAGTCAAGAGATTTCGCTTGATGAGGGCAGGATTGAAATGGAAGTATCTATTCTAGCGCAGAAAAGTGATATTTCTGAGGAAATTACGAGATTAAAATGTCATGTCAATCATTTAAAAAGGATAGCTAGTAATAAAACACCCATTGGGCGTAAAATCGATTTTTACACCCAAGAAATTGGACGAGAGATTAATACTATTGGTGCCAAATCGAATCATAAGAACATATCATCTAATATTATCAAATTGAAAGAAGAATTAGAAAAAATAAAAGAGCAATCTAGAAATATTGAATGATCCAGGAGTAATTTTATGAATCAATTTATGATGAATATAGGTTTTGGGAATTTCGTAAATTCTGATCGGGTTATATCGATTTTAGATCCTGATTCTGCTCCCATGAAGAGGCTGAAAGAAGAAGCAAAGCAGTCAAAAAAACTAGTGAATGCCACTTATGGAAGAAAAACAAGATCTGTTGTTATAACCGATAGTAATCATATCATTTTATCTGCCTTACAACCCGAAACGATTATTAATCGGATCGGGTATTTACAAAAAAAAGAAAACAATGATTCATAGTAAGAGAGACGTAGAGATCAATGACCAAACGAAAAGGATGTTTATTTGTTATCTCGGGACCTTCCGGTGTTGGGAAAGGCACTCTTAGAGAAAGGTTGTTTCAGTGCATTCCTGATTTGAAATATTCTGTATCAGTGACTTCCAGAAAGCCAAGAGAGAGCGAAGTGGAGGGTAAAGATTATTACTTTGTAGATGAAGAAAAATTTAAAAAATATATCAAAGAGAATAAATTTGCAGAATGGGCTCTGGTTTATGGTGAATATAAGGGTACATTGTTGAAAACAATTCAAGAGAGTACTGATCGAGGAAAAGACCTTGTTCTTGAAATTGATGTGCAAGGGGCTATGCAGATTAAAAAGAAATTTCCGGATGGAGTTTTTATCTTTATTGCTCCTCCTTCTTGGGAAAAGTTGGAATACAGGTTAAGGAACAGGAAAACTGAGGGGGAAAAAGAATTGCAAAAGAGACTTAACGAGGCCCATGATGAAATGAAATATGTTCAGCACTATAATTATCTCATCATTAATCATCATTTAGAAAAAGCCCTTAAAGAATTAGCTGCAATTATTATCAGCGAAAGGTGTAAAATCAGTCAAGATGAACTGGGGAAAAATAACCCTGTAGGAGATATATAGTATTCAAAATCAGAGCTTTGTCATGACATATTTGGGTTTATCAATAAGTTTATTGCTTTTTATTTAAACATTTGTCTTGAATAGGATTCAATATGGAACAAAGAAAAAAAAAGATCGAAAACATTTTAATTGGTATAACAGGTGGAATCGCAGCATATAAATCACCTGAATTGATTCGCTTGTTAAGGAAAGAAAAATTTAATGTCAAAGTGATTCTTACTAAGAATGCCGAACATTTTGTGGCTCCACTAACCCTGGCTGTTTTATCCGAGAACAAAGTCTATACAGACCTGTTCTCCCAAAATAAAGAAGATGAAGAAATAAGCCATATCTCGCTTGCCCATTGGGCTGATTTAATACTTGTTGCTCCTGCAACTGCAAATATCATTGCCAAAGTAGCGCATGGTCTGGCTGACGATTTGTTGACTGCAACGATATTGGCTTTTCCCGGAGAAATTATTCTTGCTCCAGCAATGAATACTGTAATGTTCAATAATCCGATTTATCAGGAAAATTCAAAACGTTTAATAAGAATGGGATTTCAAATCATTGATACGGAACAGGGGCTTCTTGCTTGTGGTGATTATGGTGATGGACGAATGGCATCGCCGGAAACTATCTGTACCTATATCATACAAAGACTGCATCACAATCAATCTTTGAAAGATAAGAAAATACTAATTACTGCTTCAGCTACAAGGGAACCTATTGATCAGATTCGTTTTATATCTAATTATTCGACTGGGAAGATGGGCTTTGCTTTAGCCGAGGTAGCACGGAACCGGGGTGGAAGTGTCACCTTGATTACCGGTCCAACCTATCTAAAGGATATTAGTGGAGTTAAAATGATTCGAGTCAATACAGCCCAAGAAATGAGAGAACAAGTACTGAAGTATTTTAATCATTCGGATATTTTTATATCTGCTGCAGCCGTGTCAGATTTCAAGCCTGCTCAACATTTTCCTGGTAAGATAAAGAAAACTTCACAGCAATCGATCCAGCTTGTGTTGGAGAAAAATATTGATATTTTAGAAGAAGTAGGAATGAAAAAGAACAATCAAATACTCATTGGTTTTGCAGCAGAAGTGAATTCCTTGGAAGAAAATGCCCTCTTAAAGTTAAAGTCAAAAAATTTAGATTACATTATTGCCAATGATGTTAGCCAGAAGGATAGTGGTTTTGGTGCTGATACAAATAAAGTTGTGATTATTGACCGAACAGGTAACAAGTTGGATTTACCTTTAATGACGAAACATGCAGTTTCTGAGCATATTTTTGATCATCTTCAAAAATCTTTCCGTAAACATCATGATAGGGACATGATTGAATAATGGACAGAAAGAATATAGCAGAAGTCATTCCCTTAAAAATGAATATGAATAGAGCTTTTCACTATCTCATACCTGCAGAGTTTGAAAAAAGTGCTGATATTGGCAAAAGAGTAAGGATAACCTTTAATAATAAAAAAAGAGATGGTGTGATTGTTAAAATTAGTCAAAATACTGATGTTAAAAATTTAAAAGTAATTGAAGAGGTCATTGACCCTTTTCCCATTTTATCACTTGAAGTGTTAGAAATTGCTGATTGGATCTCAACATATTATCTATGTCCAAAAGGAACGATCTTAAAACAGATTATTCCTTCCCAGGTTTCGAAGGGAAAAAATACCTCCCTGCTTGATTTACAAATTAATCGTGAACCAATATTGAAGGTTCGAGATAAAGAAGATAATCAAGAACAAGCCTTCGCAAAACCAATCCTATTTCACTATCATAACTACAATGTTAGAGATCGTTACTATAGCCAATGGATTCGTCATGCCTTAAGACAGGGAAAGCAAGTGTTGATCCTTGTTCCTGATCAATGGTGCTGTCTTGAATACAAGCAGAAATTATTGAAAGAATATGGTAATTTGCTAGGATGCTTTGATAAAAAAACAAGTCAATATCAAAAGTATCTTCGTTTTGCATCCGTTTACAGGGAGGATTACAAAGTTGTTATTGGAACTAGATCTAATATTTTTCTTCCTTTTCAAAACCTTGGATTAATTATTATTGAACAAGAGGATTCTTTGCTTTACAAAGAGGAAAGGATACCTCGCTATAACGCAAAAGAAGTAGCATTAATGAGAGGAAAGATAGGTAATTTCCAAGTCATATTAGGAAGTTTTGCACCATCAATCGATAGTTATTGGCAAATAATGAATCATCGGTACATTTTAAAAACCGAGAGATCATTGACGAGGTATAATCAGTTTTTTCCAAAAATTCAGATCGTGAATATGGAAGAGGAAAAATCCTTTCAGAAGTTAGTTAGTTACCCATTACAACAAGAGATCATTCGCAACCTTAAGGAAAATAAAAAAGTGATTCTTTTTCTAAATAGGCGTGGCTTTGCAGGATATTTGGTTTGTGATAAGTGTGGATATGTTGTTCGATGTCCTGAGTGTGGACATATCCTATCTTACCATGTTGAAGGGAAGACTCAATGGACAGTTTGTCACACTTGTGGCAAAAGAATAAAGATGCAAAAATATTGCCCGAAGTGTAAACAAGGAAAAATAAAACCATTAGGTGCTGGGACCCAATATGTAGAAAATTTGATAAGAAAGATGTTTCCCCAGAAAGCAGTTCAACGTCTTGATGTTGACATAGCTCCAAAATTGAATGATCAAAAGAAAATAATCAATGAATTTAATGGAGGAAAGGTTGATATATTCATTGGAACACAAATCATTTTTCGTGAACTCAGGTATCACCATCTAGGATTAGTGGGTTTTATTTTAGCTGACCATTTACTTAATATGCCGGATTATCGTTCAGCAGAAATTTCCTACCAGTTAATGCTCCAATTGGCTTTAAATTTATCAAGTAAGAATAACTCTAAAACATTGTTAATTCAGACATATCAGCCTCAACATTATACCTTGGTGGCAGTTAAGCAATTAGATTATCAACT
>JAFGSC010000269.1 GCA_016934875.1 Candidatus Atribacteria bacterium | reverse complement strand
CTTGGAGATGAGACGTCCATATTTTGATTGAATATTTAGGAAAGGTGCTGGGGATTGTGATTCAAGTAAAGCGTCTAACGAAGATTTTTCATGATAAGAAAAGAGGGAAAATTACTGCTGTCGATGATCTGAGTTTTGATTGCAGGAAAGGGGAAATTTTTGGTTTACTTGGGCTTAATGGAGCAGGAAAAACTACCACACTTCGAGTCATGGCTACCATGATGGCACCGACGACCGGGGAAGTAATCGTCAACGGTTATCATGTTATAAAGGAAGCTCATCGAGTACGACAAAGTATAGGGTTTCTTTCAAGTGAAACTGGCTTGTATGACCGTTTTACGCCCAGGGAAACCGTGCATTTCTTTGGCAAGATTAATGGTCTATCAGAACAGGAAATCAAAAACAGAATGGCTCAAATCTTTCAGGTTTTAGGAATAACGTCTTTTCAAGATGTTAGAGTTGATAAGCTTTCCACGGGAATGAAACAGAAATTATCAATAGCTAGAGCTATTATTCATGACCCCCCTATACTTATTTTTGATGAACCAACTGTGGGGTTAGATGTCATAACCGCTAAGGTTGTCATGGAATCCATTCGGGAATTCCGGGATCAGGGGAAATGTATTATCTTTTCGACTCACCAAATGCATGAAGCTGAGAAATTATGTGATAAAATTGCTATTATCCATTTAGGAAAATTACTATCGATTGGGACGTTCAGGGATTTGAAAGAACGTTTTGCTGTTGGAGATCTGGAAGAAATCTTTTTTAAACTCATTGAAATAGAGAAAAATTAATGAATTGGAAAAATATTTATTTAATCTATCGCAAAGAGATATTGGGTGCAGTCCGAGACAGGAGAACTTTCATTAGTATGATTGTCTTGCCGCTTATTTTTTATCCTCTTCTTTTTTTAGGGATCGGCTACTTTTCCTTGATAGGACAGCAAAAATATGACCTTCAGCCTTCTACAATTTTTGTGATTGGAACAAATCAAGGATCTGAGATTATCGAAATGTTCAACCAGGATGAAAAGATTCATTTAATTCATTCCTCGGATAGTCCAGGAGAGGTCTTTAAAAAAGGAGAATTATGTTTATCAGTAGAAATCATTGAAAATCATTTGATGAACCTTAAAGAAGATAAAAACCTCACCATAATTTTTCAATATGATTCTACCAGACAAGATTGCCAACTTGCTAAGAAAAGAGTGATTCCGATTATTGAAGCTTATCGTCAAAAAGTTGTAAAAGAAAGGCTAGACGAGATTGGACTTACCATTGAGTATTTACAACCAGTCCAGGAAGAATGGCAAGATATTGCACCGGAAGAAAAAAAGATGGGTTCAATTCTTGGTATGATTTTACCCTATATTATCATTATCCTGATTTTTATTGGTGCAATGCATTCCGCGATCGACATCACTGCAGGAGAAAAAGAGAGGGGTACCCTTGCGACGTTATTGGTGAGTCAGCTTTCCAGGTTAGAAATTGTCTTGGGAAAATATTTTACAGTAATGTCTATTTCAACCACAAGTATGATTCTTGGGTTGATAGGGCTTAGCATTGCATTTTTAACACCTGCTTATGCAATAGGTGAACTATCCTTAATCCGGGTTCATTTCAACTTCCCTATATTTTTACTGGTTTTAATGCCAATGGTTAGTTTGACAAGTGCAATACTAATATTAATAGGCATATATGCGAGAAATAATAAAGAGGCTTCAACCTATGTTACTCCAATTTATATGATTGCGATCTTTCTGGGAATGATTTCGTTAAGCCAAGGTACGGAATTAGCAAGTCCGTTATTTTTTATCCCTATTTTAAGCAATAGCTTTATTTTTAAGGAATTATTAATAGGAACAATTCATTGGGGACATATGATCAGTTCTATTGCCAGCAATTTATTTTTTTCTCTTTTCGCATTGATGGGAGCAATGAAATTTTTTAGCAGGGAAGATGTCTTGTTTCGAAGCTAAAGAATAACGATCAGTAGCAAAAAGGATCCAAACTATAAAATAATTGACTTTAAAGCAAATTTGAATTATTTTTGTTAAAAACAGGTTGTCACTGATAAAACTATTTTAATATCCAGCATGTAGAATAAAATAATTAATGATTCATTTGGAAAGAAAATGCAATCAAAGTATATCCTTACTTTAGCATATTTTTTAAAATAATTTTTGGAGGATGAAACGAATGATGAAAAAGACAGATGTAGTGATTTTGGGTGGCATGTCAGGTATCAGCGCTGGAATTAGTAGCCGACGGCATTATCCTGATAAAGAGGTTGTTCTGGTTAGAAAAGAAGGCACCGTTCTAATTCCCTGTGGGATTCCCTATATTTTCGGAACTGTTGATGGACCGGAAAACAACGTAATTCCCGATGGGTTATTGGAAAGTAACAAAATTGAGCTGGTTACCGATGAGGCGGTTGCTTTGGACCGGGAGAAAAAGGTTATAGAACTAAAGGACCATGAACCTATTCAGTACCATAAACTGGTTTTGGCAACAGGCTCCATGCCGATTATTCCCAGAATCCCGGGAATAGACAAAGAGAATGTCTTTGCAGTAAGAAAAGAGTTCGACTATCTGAAAAAGGTGCTCAATAAAATGCGGCAAGCCAAAAATATTGTTATTATTGGCGGAGGTTTTATTGGTATTGAGTTTGCAGATGAATGCAGAAAGAATAAGGGATTAAGTGTCACGGTTGTTGAGATGCTGGATTATTGCTTGAAATTGGCAATGGATGAAGAGTTTAGTATTGAAGCCGAAAAAAGGTTGGAAGATACAGGTGTAAAAATATTAAAAAAAGAACAGGTTGTTTCAATTGGGGGAAAAGAAAAAGTAGAATATGTGGAATTGGCCAGTGGGAAAAAACTGGAAGCAGATATTGTTATTCTGGGAATAGGTTGTGTCCCCAATAGCCAGTTAGCAGAAAAGGCCGGAATTGAGTTAGGGTATCGAAAAGGAATTAAAGTTGATTCCTTGATGAGGACTTATACAGATCCGGATATTTTTGCCTGTGGTGATTGTTGTACCAGGGATTCTTTTTTTGATGGGAAGCCCTCAGCAATTATGCTTGCCTCAGTAGCCACTTCCGAAGCACGTATTGCCGGGGCTAATTTATTCTCGTCAGTCCATCGAAAAAATGGAGTCATTAGTGTATTCGCGACGTATGTTAATGGTAGAGCTTTTGGAGTAGCCGGTCTTACTGAGAGAGTGGCTAGGGAAAACGGGATGGAGATTGTCATTGGAGAAGCATCTGCTCCTGATACTCACCCGGGAGGTATGCCTGATTCTACAATGATGAAGGTTAAACTAATTTTTGCGAAAGATACTGGAATCATTTTGGGTGGTGCTGTATCCGGTGGCCGATCTACGGGGGAGATGGTTAACGTCATTGGTGCCTGTATTCTTCATAGAATGACTGCCAATGAAATTGTTGCTTTCCAAATGGGTACTCATCCTGCCCTGACTTCATCACCCATTGCTTATCCCTTTGTAAATGCTGCATGTAAAGCTGTATTGCCGATACGAGGCTGTAAATAAGGTCAATATTAGTCAGGAAATTTAATATATGAGAAATCCCCACCTGTAAAGGTGGGGATGAGAAGTCTTTTCTGTTTTTTCTTCGGATTGATCCTTGGTTGAATATAAAAAACTCAATATCATATTGTTTGGGTAACCCACTGCTGTAATAAACTACTTTTCACCAAAGTGAAAAGTTATCCGGGAATAAAGTTGCCAGAAATAGGGAAATATGATAATGACTGAGAATACCTTGAGATAGGAATAAATT
>JAFGSC010000035.1 GCA_016934875.1 Candidatus Atribacteria bacterium | reverse complement strand
TATTCTTCCAGTAACGGATTTTGCATTAACCAAAGCCTTTAATTGCATTTCATGCATTTTAAAAGGAATAAAATGGTCATTCCTGCTTGTCAAAATCAGAACGTCTTGGGTTACAAGTTCTGAATGGATATTTTCTTCATTTAATTGTAGGTACAAATCCAATGCTTCTAAAGGTTTTGTTTTCTTAGTAATATACTTTAAATGGTCAACCACCCATGATGCCATACTTTCTCTCATTTCAAACTTCATAACTGCCATGCGATTCATAAAATCTGGCCAATGACTCATGCACCATATATGAATATTGCGAAATATTGGTGGCATACTTTTCATGTAATCTATTGCATGTCCTGTTGTAATCACTCTTTTTATTCTGTTTTCAAATGCAGCTGCTCTTAAACAGAACCAACCACCCATTGAAATGCCTATCATTGTTACATTGTCAAGTTGAAAGTAGTCTAAAATTGCTTTCGTGGGTTTTTCCCATTCAATTGTTATTGGAATATTATATTTTCTTAATGTGGCGCCTTGTCCGGGTCCTTCAAATCCTATAACATCATAACCACGATTTGAAAAGAATTTCATCATGGAGTAAAATTCTTCAATAAATGAGTCAAACCCGCCATGAATAACTATTGTACCTTTATTTTTATTTGAAGAAGGTAGTCTTATGGCAGTTAAAAAAGCATTCTCATAAGTAACTTGATGTCTTTCAATTCCGTCGTTTTTAAAAGTTTTGTAAAATAGTTCTATGAACTTATTGTATAATATATTTTTTTCTGGGTCGTTTGATTTTGTGTAAAATTCAGCAGCTCTGTAATAGAATGTTGCATTCATAAATCTTTCTTCAGAAACTGCCTTTTCTGCAAGTTTAAGCATTTCCCTTTTCCAGTCTGTAAACGTCTTTATCTTTTGCCCTACTTCTTTCAGGTCTTCAAATCTGGCGTATCCAAAAGAATATGGACGATTCAGTTGGAAATTAAAAAGTTGCTTTTCATTAAACTTTTCATAACCGACTGGAAATTTGAATTGTTCGTTCATTGTTTCTTCCATAATCATTATGATTCTCGGTCTTAAAATTGGCGGTAACGTTTGGCCGTATGCTGCGTAGCCTGGGTTGCGCCTGCGGCAGGCTATGCAGTATACGACATGTTGTGTGGCGTAATTATTCATTCGGCATCGTATCTTTCCAAGATATCAAATCCTAAAAGTCCTTTCTTTACAGTCAAATTTACATATTTGGCCGAATTAATCTTTTCTGTGTCTGAATATTGGAAAACGATTTGTTTTTCAAATCCATTATAATCAATTTCCACATAAGGTTCACGCTCATCCCGATGTCCTTTTGAACCAGGTAAACTTCCTTTTTTAATAATTTCAAATCGTTTATCTACAGTATGATTATCTGCAAAGTAATAGTTTGATGCCATAAATCCGAATAAGAGAAATGCTCCTGTCATACATGTATGGGCTACATAATGCAAAGTCCAATGTGCTTTCATTCCATCAATTTTGTTAAATGTGTCATAAAGCAATGGCGTCAAAAAGACCCCGGGAGTCAACCATATTAACAGAGGAATCTTTAATTCGATTATTGTTCGTCTATATATGAAAACCTCCCAGAATAATAAAATCAATCCAACGAAGAATAAAATAGTAATTAATGCATCTAGCTTCTTGTTTCCCTTTGATACACGTTCTTTTACTAAAGTCTTTTTAAGAATTCCTTCTAATCCTTTTCTTATATGATAATCAATCATTTCAAGGTTTTTTATTATGCCACACAACGTTTCGCATATGAAGCGGTTGCAATTTTACGCACTTCAGTTTGCTCTCGCAATATAGTAATTTTCACATTCAAAAATTCAAACTCGCACTTGCCTGCAACTGCTTTATGATGCGTGGTTAGTTGCCGTAATTTAATAAAACAATTCTACTATAAATATCCGTTTATGAAAATAATTTTTAAAATCTGGTTTTGAATATAAAAATCCTTGAGAAAATAACTTTGAAGAAATACATCCAGCCGCAAATTTTGCATCCAAATATCCAATTATTACTGAGTCTTGTCCCTTTATTAAGTCTAGTCCAGTATAATATTTTCCATTTAGGTTAAATTCTTTCATTTTTTTTATATCATCCATATAAATTCGAACGGAATCTTCATTATCTCCATTTGGAATGATAAATTCACCACTTTCATTTCTTACCGTATCTGCTCCATAATAACATGTTGAATATTTTATTTCTCCATTCTCTAACCATACTGAATCTGTATAAAGATAAATTTCATTTTTGAAAGAACTCCGATCTTTAATTTCCATTAATCGTTTATCCCAAATTTTGTTAATTCCAACCGCATGATATGATACATATCCTGAATTAATATTTCTTAAGAAAAATGTATATGCAGAATCAATTGCTTCATTTGGATACTTTTCCTCTAAATATTTTTCGAATTCATTTATAAGTTTAGTCAATTCTTTTGCATTTTCTTTTCCAATATGATTTTCAAATAGGATTATATTTTTTTGATAATCTGATTTTTGAAAGTTGCAGGAAAATAAAAAAAGTAGAATAAAATAGATGGTAGTATTTCTCATGTCCGTAATTTTATGGCAACTAACGGATGGCCGTATGCTGCGTAGCCTGGGTTGCGCCTGCGGCAGGCTATGCAGTATACGGTGTGTTGTGCCCGCTGGTTGTTTGTT
>JAFGSC010000268.1 GCA_016934875.1 Candidatus Atribacteria bacterium | reverse complement strand
ATTATTTGAAATTTAACCAACTAACGGTAAATGATGGGTTACCAGAAAATACTGTCTATTCCATTGTACAGGACAAATTTGGTTTTATGTGGTTTGGAACCTGGAGTGGCGCAGTCAAGTACGATGGCTATGAGTTAAAGATTTACAGAGCCAATGAAAACGATTCACTTGCTTTGCCCGATAACCGAATAAGTGCAATTGTTACAGATTCGATGCAAAATATATGGATAAAAACAAGAAGTTTTGACGATTACTTCAAATACAATTATGACTACGATAATTTCACCCGCTACTTATCAGACAACGCGCCGTCAGAGGTTATTGAATTAATAAATGAGCACGACAACGTTAAAGCGAAAGTTGTACAAAATAAATTCTACCAATGGAGGTCTGATTATAATGGTTTAATTCAAAAGAACAAAACAACTGGTGATTCAATTATTTACCTTCCCGATTACAGCAATTCTTTTTCCATAACCGATAATATCATCCATACTGTTTACCTTGACGAGTGTGAGATTTTATGGGTAGGTACACAAAGTGGAGGTGTTAACTACGCGATTACAAACATAAAACCATTTAGCTACTATCATGTCGATAAAGGTGGCAGTGGATTGGTCGAAAATGCTGTAAGGGCAATATGTCGTGACAAGGAGGGCGCGTTATGGATCGGTTCAGACGACAAGGGAATAACCATAATTGATCCTCTATTCAAAGACAACAAATACAATTGGATCGGAAGCAAATATTTAAACAACCTTATAATCCGAGCTTTGCTTTGCGATAAGAGAGGAAATGTATGGATTGGCACCAAAGGAGGATTGGTTAAATATGATGTTAACTTAGATAAATTTATTCAATGTAGTGAAAGCATTTGTGATCCAAATGTCTTTACCTTACTTCAAGACCATGAGGGCACATTATGGGTTGGAACCTTTAATGGAATAGCCACTTATGAAGAGAAAATTGATCGTTTCAATTGTATAGATCCAGCCAGTTCAACCGGCGGGCTTCAGATCCGGGATATCATTGAGGATCGGTATCAAAATCTTTGGGTAGCGACTGAAGATAGTGGGATTACAAAACTTGTTCGTGCTAAATCAGAAAAGAGTTCTGATATGTTTACCCCCATTCGATATATGCACAAAGAGGGCAATGAAAATTCACTCATCAATAATCGTACGTTTTCACTAACTGAAGATAAACATGGAATGATTTGGGTGGCAACCAACTCCGGATTAAGCCGATTAAATCCGACGGACAATACATTTAAGCATTTTACCAGAAACACGGGGCTACCTAACGATAATGTTATGAGTGTTATGTTTGACGGAAATGAATCTGTTTGGTTCAGTCATAAAAGAGGCCTAACAAGAATGAATATTGAAACTTTTGAATTGCAGAGTTTTAATATGAACGATGGATTGCAAGGCTTTGAATTTAATCAAAGTACTTCGTTTCGTGATGAGTTATCAGGTGAAATGTTTTTCGGAGGATCCAATGGACTTAATTCATTTTTTCCCGATAGTATTAAAATCAATCCATTTAAACCGAACATTGTATTCACTCGCCTGAGCGTTATGAATAGGGAATTAAACCCGGGGACAAAGGTCAACAAACGGGTAATTCTTGAGAAATCAATTCTTTGCACCAATAAAATTACGCTCACCTGGTGGGATAAAACATTTAGTCTTGAATTTTCGGCATTACAATATGCCAATCCGATAGGAAATAAATACAAATACCGCTTATTAGGATATGATAAAGAGTGGGTTTATGTCGATGCGTCAAAACGAATTGCACAATATTCCAATCTTCCGTCAGGTCAGTATCGCTTAGAAGTTTTTGCATCAAATAGCGATGGCGTTTGGTGTGATAATCCGGCGGTTCTTGATATTGAAGTTTTACCTCCCTGGTGGCTTGCCTGGTGGGCTATTGCTGTTTATATTGTTGTTGGCTTATTAATTGGTTTATTCGTATTCAAATACATTGCATCCAAAATAGAACTTAGAAAAAATGAGTTGATTCATCAGGCAAAGCTCAAATTCTTTACTGAAATTTCACATGAATTCAGGACTCCTTTGACCCTTATTATTGATCCACTCGATAAAATTATTAGTGGTAAATTAACAATGAGTTCAATTCGACGGTATAGTATCGTGATGCAACGAAATGCCAAACAATTATTGGCATTAATAAACCAATTGCTTGATTTCAGAAAACTTGAATCCGGTCAATTGACACTAAAAATTCAAAAAACGGATTTTGTAAATTTTACAAGAGCTTTGGCTTCGTCTTTCCATTTAATGGCTGAGCAACGAAATATAAGATTTGAAGTAGTTTCTGATATTGATCATTATGATCTTGGCTTCGATAGTTCGAAAATAAAACTGGTGCTAAACAACTTAATTTCTAATGCCTTTAAATTTACCCCCGATGGTGGTATAATAACAATAAAAATAGAAATGCCATCTAAATTGCCAGATGGAATAATAATAAGTGTAATTGACTCTGGAAATGGAATTTCTAAAGAAGATCAGGTAAAAGTGTTCGATCTGTTTTACCAATCTGAAAAAAACTCTTCTTGGCAGTCGGGATCAGGCATAGGGCTTGCATTAACCAAAGAATTGGTTCAATTACACAAGGGGACAATTACAATACAAAGCGAAGTTAATAAGGGCACACGTTTTACTGTGTTTCTTCCCGCTAATGAAAATGTAATAAATGTGAGTCAAGATGATGAGATTAATATCAATACAATTGATTTAGAAGAACACATAGATCATTCACCAGAAAACATTTCAAATAATCGTCCTTTGTTATTGGTGGTAGATGATAACACAGATATTCGAAACTATATTGAGATGAACTTATCTTCTTCTTATCAAATAATAAAGGCTTCTAATGGACGAATAGGAATTGATAGCGCATTAGATTCTATTCCTGATATTATTGTCAGTGACGTGATGATGCCAGAAATGGATGGGTTCGAGTTATGTCGTCGATTGAAGTTGGATGAAAGAACAAGCCATATTCCAATCATTCTTCTAACAGCAAGACAATCTGACGAATCAAGAGTTGAAGGGTACGAGACCGGTGCAGATGCCTATTTAACGAAACCGTTCTCCTCTGTAGTTTTACAGGCTCAAATTCAAAACCTGTTAGAACAAAGGCAAAAACTAAGAGAAATATTTCAGAAAGGAACCGATATAGAAATTAAGAAAATTGCGATAAACGTTACCGACGAAGCGTTTCTCAATAAAGTAATTCATCATATTCATGAGAATTTGGAAGATGAAGAATTTAATATTAATGCGCTTTCCGAATTACTTAAGATGAGCCGTTCACAGTTTTATCGTAAAATCAAAGCACTTACTAATCAATCATTGCTTGACTTTGTTACCACAATTCGGATGAACAAAGCCCTGGAGTATTTGCTAAGTGGTGATTACAATATTTCAGAAACAGCCTACAAGGTTGGATATAGTATGCAGAGTAATTTTTCCCGAACTTTCACACGCCATTTTGGATTAAGTCCATCAAAATATATCGAGTCAATTCGAAAATAAAAAGATAGGCACCTTGTCCTTAAAAAAGTAAAATATTACTTTATAAATAAATCGACAATCATTTCTTAAACCTTAATATCCGATACACTTGTATAACGAGCGTGTGCATTTGTTCATGTTTTTGAAATTCAGCAATTCAGAAAATCATTCTCTACTCAAATGCTCTAAATTGAATGGTTTTGAATAGTTTTGAATAGGCTATTTCTTATTTCTAAATGTATTCTTGTACAATGATTACTGAGTGAAATAATTTGTTATTCGAATTTCTCAATCAGTACAAAATGATCATTTTTTTATTTAACTAAAAAGAATATATTATGAAGAAGAATCTACTTTTCGTATTACTAATTTTAATGTGTTTTTCGTTATATGCTCAAACAGAGGTAACCCTTATAAACCCGGGATTTGAAATTCCTGACGATGACGAGAAGTACAACTGTAGCAACACTCCAATTAATGAGATTCCTGGTTTTGGATGGAAGTTAGATTACTGTAATAATGTTGGCAGAGAAGATCCAGATGTAGTACTGGGAAAAACAAATCAGGTTGGCCCGTATGAAGGAAGACAAGTGGCTTATTCACACAGCCCTGCTGGTCGTTTATACCAGGTTGTTGGGGAAATAACAGAATCCTCGGTCACCTATGATCTTTCTTGTAAAACGATTTATACCTATTCTGATGCAACCGGAACGGTGTATTCTAGTTTGTATTTTAGCACGTTTAGTGGTATCGACACAACATACAGGCAGATAGTCTCTGGTGATTCAATATCGATTGCAGTTTCAGATATTATTACTTCACCTGAAGAATTTATTGCATGGCTTGATGTTGATGCTTCGTATACTACACAGGAATCCGATATTGGTAAAGTTCTTTGCATTGAGTTTGGTAACTCCAGCGATAACGGGACAAATACCTATTTTTATCACGATGCATTTCAATTAACAAAAGGCGGTACAACAGGTGTCAATATTCTTGAAACACTTAAAACAAAGGTATTTCCCAACCCTACTAGCGGAAATGTGAATATTCAATCGATTGATGGAAAAAGTACGTTTTATAAGATTTCTAATTATTTGGGAGAAGTTGTTAAATCTGGGAACTTCAGCACTTCTACTCAACTTGATTTAACCGATTTAAATAAGGGGGTATATTTTATCAATTTAGCTGCCGGACAATTAACGGAAGTTCATAAGTTGGTAATTGAGTAGGATATAGTAAAATAAAGGTTGTAGGTCTTTACCTGCAACCTTTATTTTTTAAGGGAAATACAATAGGCTTTCAGGTTAAGTATCCCTAATTGAATTAGGAATATTGAAATTGATTTCATTGGGAATTGGATAATAAAAAATTAAGTCCTATACAAATTGGAAGAAGAGAATATTGAGAAAGTCGACACTAACAAATCAGACAAAACATCCTTAAAACATTTCGTCCGGAAATAAATGAACATAACTTAACAAATATGAATATTTTGAAAATATTGGCAATTGCATTCTGCTTTTGTTGCGCAACATCACTTTTTGCTCAAGACTGTGGAGATAATACTCGAATCAATCAACTGTTTAATTTTGGATGGAAATTTAAGCAGGGAGACATTTTAGCTGCCCAGAGTTTAAAATTCAACGATGATGAATGGAGAAATCTTGATTTACCACATGATTTTCAAATAGAGCAACCCTGGGATAGTACAGCTAGCCGTGGCCGTGGTTATAAAGCAATGGGAACAAGTTGGTATCGAAAAAATTTCAAGGCAGATACAAGCTGGTTAGGGAAAAAAATATCACTCGATTTTGAGGGTATTATGCTGCATGGAGAAGTGTGGCTGAATGGTGAAAAAATTGGTGAAACGCACTATGGTTATCTTGGATTTGAGGCTGATATTACCAATCACCTGAAATATGATGCCGAAAATATCGTTGCTGTCCGTGCCTCTACAGGCGAAAGCAAAGATTCTCGATGGTATACAGGTGGAGGTTTATTTCGCGATGTACATTTGATTGTAAAAGATACTATCTCAATTTCACGCCACGGTATTTTTATAACGACCCCAAACATTTCCGATAAAAATGCCAAAGTCAGTGTACAAGTAGAAGTTGAAGGAATTAAAAATAAAGAGTGTGATCTGGAAATCAAAACAAAGATATTTTCCCCGGACGGGAAACAAGTGGCTGAAACCAAAACGATGGCTCCACAAAATTCCAGACTTGTTTCTGTTGAAGTGCCTTTGCCCAAGGTTGATATTCCGAATCCTCAGCTTTGGTCATGCGAAACACCTAATCTTTATTCGGCCGAAGTTACCTTGATTTTAGATGGTAAAGTAATCGATAAACTTACAGAAAGGTTTGGTATCCGTACCATTGAATTCTCTAAAGAATTTGGTCTGAAGTTAAATGGTAAAAAAGTATTCCTCAAAGGAGTTGCCAATCACCATGATCTGGGGGCGGTTGGTGTAGCCGTTTATGAGACTTCCATTGCCCAAATGATGGACAAATTGAAAGACTTTGGTTTTAATCACATACGATGTTCACACAATCCCTATTCTGAGTCGTTTTATAAAATCGCCGACGAAAAAGGCATTTTGGTTGTCGATGAACTTTACGACAAGTGGGGCAGCGAGGTTGCCTGGGCCGGAAGCGCACCATGGAATGACTTATGGTACACTAATATTAAGGAATGGGTAAAACGTGACCGTAATCATCCTTCGGTTATTATGTGGAGCTTGGGAAATGAATTACAATTTGAGGAAAGGCGCTGGAATTGGCCAACGACTGATTGGGGAGTAACCACTTATAGGATTATGGATGTGGTAGCCAAACGTTACGACCCTACCCGCAAAACCACAGTTGCCATGTATCCTGCACGTGCAAAAGGCATTAAAAGACATGATCCAGGTTTTGATGTTAAAGAAAATATCATTCCCCCCGAGCTTTCAACAGTCACCGATATTGCCAGTTACAATTATGAGTGGGATGATTACCAGGAGTACCTCAACCATGAACCTGATCTCATTATTTATCAGAGCGAGGCGGTTACCAATGAGTTGGCAGCACCATTCTTTGGCATGGATAGAGATAAAATGGTTGGCTTAGCATATTGGGGTGCCATCGAATATTGGGGTGAATCGCAAGGTTGGCCGCGTAAGGGTTGGAACTATTCTTTTTTTAATCATGCGATGGAGCCTTTTCCACAGGCCTGGTTAATCAAGAGTATTTTTACAGACGAACCTGTCGTACATATCGGAGTGGTTGATAGTGAGGGCGAGAAGAAAATGTGGAATGATGTACTGGTAGGCCAAAAGGTAATATCGTCGCATTGGAACCGTCAGGAGGGTAGAAAGTACGATCTTTATACCTATACCAATGCAGATGAGGTAGAGTTGTTTTTAAATGGAAAATCGATTGGTGTGCAACAAAATTCTTCCGACGTAAAAAAACGCAATACCAT
>JAFGSC010000034.1 GCA_016934875.1 Candidatus Atribacteria bacterium | reverse complement strand
GTACACTCTCTAATTCCAATCCTCCTTTTGCGATGATTGGTTCTAATTCTTCTTTAAAAATACTGTACAAATTGACTTGATGCCCTTGTAAGGCTAAATGCGAAGCTATTGCTAATCCGCCATTACCTGCTCCTATTACGGTAACTTTCATCAACCCTTTTCCTCCCTTCGCTGTTTTGCTTTTCTTATCATCATCGAAATAGAAACCAAACCAACTCCAGCAAAACCGATAGTGTCGGTGATCACGGTGGGAACAATTAAGCTGAGGGCAGATACGAATAAGACTAATCGTTTTGGTATATCGATATTATCAATCAAAAAATATCCTTCAATGCTCCCGGCCAAACTAAAAATCCCTAACAAGGATGTAAACAAAATCCATAAAATTTTCCCAATAGAGGTATCAATTAATAATAACGAAGGAGATAAGGCAAAGATATAGGGCATCAAAAAGGCTGCAAGGGCTAGTTTTAAACCTGCAAGCGCAGTCTTTACTCCATCTGCCTTCGCAATAGATGCTGCTAAATAAGAACTCAGAGCAACCGGTGGTGTCAGTGCTGCAAAAACACCAAAATAAAATATAAAAAGATGAGCTGCAACGGGAATTACTCCCATCCTGACTAATGCAGGAGCTACTAAAGTCGCTAAAATAACATATAGAGCAGTTGTTGGCATACCCATTCCAAATATGATACAAGAAATCATTGTTAAGAACAGTGCCAACATTAAGTTTCCAGCGGATAGGTCAACAATTAGACTTGCAAATTTTAAACCCAAACCCGTTAATGTAACCACACCAACGATAATCCCAGCAGCTGCACAAGCTGCTACGATGCTTAAAGCATTCGTTGCACCTTTTTCAAAGGCTATCATTAACCTTTTGGGTGTTAACCTAGTCTCTTTTCTAAACATACTTGCAATGAACGTAATAATAATCGCATAAAAAGACGCTTTAATTGGAGTGTAGCCAACGACTAAAAAATAAATAATTGCAATGGGAGGAAAAATTAAATGCCCTCCTTTTTTCAAGATTGGAATTAATTTCGGTAATTTCTCCTTAGAAACACCACTGATCCCTAATTTACCTGCCCTAAAATCAACCATGACCCCTACAGCAAGAAAGTATAACAGGGCGGGAAGTGCAGCATAAATGATTAATTTGCCATAGGAAATCCCAAGCATTTCTGCCATGATAAAAGCAGCGGCTCCCATGACGGGAGGAGCTATTTGCCCACCTGCTGAGGCAGCTGCTTCAACAGCGCCTGCAAATACAGGAGAATACCCAACACTCTTCATGAGAGGAATGGTAAACGTACCCGTAGTAATCACATTGGCAAAAGCACTTCCGGAAATCATACCCATTAAGCCACTGGATAAAACTGCAGCTTTGGCAGGACCTCCCCTATGTCTTCCTGTCAAAGCAAAGGCAAAATCGATAAAAAATTGAGATCCTCCTGTAGCTTCTAAAAGAGCACCAAATAACACAAAAGTAAAAACAAATGTAGAGGATACATAGATTGCTACGCCATAGATACCTTGAGTTGTTAAATACATATGGTCTATAATTCTTTTAAGGGTATAACCTTTATGGGCGATTGCCGAAGGCATATATGGACCAAAATAAGCATAGAATAAAAATGCTAAAGCAACAATAACAATTGGCCAACCCATAACTCTGCGAGTTGCTTCCAATACTAAGAACAAAGCGATAAAACCCATAAGCAGATCTAAAAAGATAGGATCACCAGCGCGATAGATTAGTTCCTTATATTCAATAACCAAATACAAACCTATTGCTATACTTAATATTGCAAAAAGATAATCCAAGAATGATATTTTTTGATGCTGTCCTTTAGAACCAGGATACAATAAGAAACTTAAAACTAACGCAAAAGAAAGATGTATGGCACGATGTTGCATGGCAGGCAACATCCTAAAACCTGCAGAATAAAACTGAAAAATTGACATTGAAATGGCAATAAGAGCTACTACAAGTGCCGCCTGACCAACTAATTTTCTTGATCTACTTATTTCTTGCGTATTTTTTTGCTCTTTTTCCTCAACCAATTGATTCATACTTTCTTCAACCCCCTTGATTATTCCTTTGCAAAAAAATAATAAATTCTACTTAATGCGGAAATTTTTTTGCTTAAAATTTCCAATGAGTGACTATCATCGACTAAAAACCTCAGATCATAAGTTCTACCCCTTAAAATAAATTCTGGTTCTGCTATATAGCTCACCCGAAATCTTAAAACAGGTATTTTTCGATGAATATCATCTATTATGATTACGCCATTTTGTATCTGAAGTTTACCTTCTGGACTACTGGGCATCCCCCATCCTAAGTCTTTAATAATTGTTTTAGTAAGTATAATATCATAACTATGGTCAATTTCATAGAATTCAAATACTGGGGATAATTGAACGGAATGCCTTATTTTTGTTGCAAAAACGTATCCCGGAAATATCTTTTCTTGAAATAATATTTCATTCTTTTGGATATCCTTTACCTCTAGGACATGAATGATTGGGGCGACAAAAAGAGCAATAAAAAATAAAGAAATGAATATGTTTATGTAAAAAAACTTGTATTGACAATGTTTTTTTCCTATCATTTTCTTCTTTATTGTCAGTAAGGCTTTCTTTAATCTTAAAGAAAGCCTTACTTGTTAAATTACATGATCTGTTACGAAACAAAAAGATATATGCAACTTAAAATTACTCAATACCCATTTCTTTATAATATTTTTCAGCTCCCGGATGCAAAGGTATACTCATCCCTTTAAGTGCATTTTCTAGTTTAATATTTTTCCCCTGCGCATGCGTTTCGGCCAGGACATCTGTATGCTCAAAGATTGCTTTCACAATATTGTAAACAACTTCTTCACTGATATCTTCTCTTACGGAAAGTAAGGCAGGAGATGCCACGGTATAGATATCCTCATCGACTCCTGAATATAGACCGGCAGGTATAACATTGGCTGCTAAATAAGGATGCTCTTTCGCATGTTGCTCAAAAACATCATTATCTATAGGAACCAAAGCAATATCCATCGAAGCTGCAGCATCAATCACAGCAGCTGTGGGTACACCTGCACCAACTACAGCACAATCGACAGTCCTGTCTTTTAGCGCTTCAACTCCTTCTGCAAAAGAAAGGAATTCTGGTACAATATCATCATACGTCATCCCATACATCCCCAATAATAGGCCTGTAGTCCGTTCAGTCCCACTTCCCGGTGCACCGACTACTACTTTTTTACCTTTGAGATCATTAAAGCCCTTGATACCTGAATCTTCTCTGACAATAAATTGGAATGTTTCTGGGTATAAAGCAGTAATGCCTCTAATATTTTTGACCTCTTCATCAAATGGGTCTTCACCGGAAAAAGCAGCAAAAGTTGTGTTAGCAGCTCCCATTAAGAAATCAACTTCTCCCTGTCTTGCCATTTTCAAATTTGCTACAGAAGCACCGGTACTTTCAGCAGTTAATTCAACTCCAGGCACAAATTTAGAGACAATATCTGCTATCGCACCACCAATAGGATAATATGTTCCCGAAGTTCCACCTGTTGCTAAGCTAAATCTTTCTACTTGCGCAAAGACACCATTGGAACAACTCAAAGCAAAAATGAACGCTACAAATAGGATTACAAATTCAATTTTTTTAGATTTCATTTCAATGTTCCTCCTTCTAATTTTTCAATCATTTTATTTTCAGTGCCAAGATTTTAATTTTTCCTAAACTCTTCGGCATTCTTCAAAGCATCAATTCGGCTGTAAAACACCTCCTCCTTGGTAATATTCTTTTCTAGTAATATTGCAGGATTCAATGCATATTGCATATTCGAAATATCGTTCACTTTAGAGCACGAAATGTTTATCTTATAAAATTACCAGGAGAATGGCTCTTGCCACAAGGTAAATTTAATTCCTATGTTATTTTTTATAGCTTCATTATAGATTCTTGAGGCCACCATAACATCTTCGGCTCCCATTCCAATAGGGGAAAATGATATCCTTTCTTTATCGTTTTCCCTTCCCGGTTTCTTTTTGTTAATGATTCCACCTATGGTTGAATGAAGATCTTTCTTCTGAAATTTTCCTTCCCTAAACATGTGAGCAATAGTAAATATATCGCGATGTAATACTTCTTCCCAGTTATCGACTACATATTTATCAAAATGTGATATGGCTTCTGCCTCGCATTCATATCCTCCGACTTGTGAATAAAAAACGCCGTCCTTAAAGTAATCTTTTTTGATAATTGGACTTGTCGAAGTCGTTGCCGTGACAACAACATCGGCATTTTCTATGGTTTCCTGTACTGATTCTCCCACACCGATATTCAATTTTAATTTTTGACTCATCTTTTCAGCCCAGGCAGAGGACTTTTGATAATCTTTATCATAAATAATTACCCTTTTAATGCCTTTTAGAACTTCATATAATGCTAGAAGTTGAGTTTGATTTTGTACCCCTGCTCCAATGAGCCCAACAATTTCAGCATTCTCTCTGGCTAAATATTTTGCACCAACTCCAGTCACTGCACCTGTTCTCATTGCACTAATTAAAGTTCCATCCATAATAGCAACAGGGGTCAATGTGTCTGGATCATTTAATATTGTTATTGCGGATGCTCTGGGGAGACTATAGCGTAAAGGATTTTGGGGTGCACTTCCAATCCATTTAATGCCAGGGGTATTGATGTCTCCCCCAACATAGGCAGGCATACAATTAATTCTTCCTTTTATTTCTTCTGATTGAATATCGCCCCACCGCAATACTGTTTTGCTTGGAAATACGACTTCTCCCCTATCTTCTAAAGAAAAAAATTTTTCAATATCTATTAAGGTTTTTTGCATATTCAATCCATCGCATTGGATGACATCTTCTTGACTTAATAATCTTACAATTAGAGGTGGCATTTTTTTCTCCTTTTTCACTCTTATGCATAAAATAGTAACATTATATTCATTTTTTTACAAGGAAGTTGGGGGTTAGATACTGTTTTAAAAATCAACTTTAAATTCTCTTAAAACAATATTTTATTTTAATCTATTCATCAGTTATCCTGGAACAGCAACAGCCTTATTTTTGTAAATAGCATGGGCAATGAACAATAATTTATGCATTGAGGCTATGACTGCCACACCTTCTTCGGTTTATACTTAGCTACCAGTCGCTCATAAAATGCCTTTATTTTAACATTGTATTGCATGTATTGCATCGATGCTAACGTTGGTATAGAGAGTTTTTCGCAGCATCTGGTTCCCATGTTTGCTGATCCTGCTTCTTTTATGAGGCGAGGTACCAGATTGCCTTGAATCGGACCCAGTCCGTCAGTACATTCATCTGATGACGGTTGGTCTCAGGATAGCCATGAAAGAGAAGCAGCATCTTTTGTCCTCTACAGGGGATGGCAAGTGAAAGTCTCTGTTTTAAAACCAACTGGTAACTGGTCAGATAACTTGATAAGGTGAAGAGTATAAGGTCT
>JAFGSC010000267.1 GCA_016934875.1 Candidatus Atribacteria bacterium | reverse complement strand
GTCCTGAACCAGACCAAAATCCTGATACCAGCGGAAGAAACGCTGTTTTCTATCAGGCACGTCCAAGCCCGGTTCTCCATAGTACTTCCAGAGGGCTTTCAGGGCATGGGCAAGGGCTGCTTGCTGGTAATCCCACAGGGATTTATCACGGGAAAAGGATTGAAAATCAAAGCCCCGCCAATTGGGCGGCAGCAAGCAATCCGGGAGATTATCGAGCATCCGCTGCAGGAGAATATCAGCCATCTTAACGCCACCAGATCATCGGTTTGAGAGTTTCCCAATCCGGATCAACCAGGCTCATTTTCTCGCCATCGGTAAATTCCACAAATTCTTCGGTGATGCGTTTGATCCATTTACCACGCAGATGGGAGAGGGTTTCTGCCAGGTCAATATCGGGGAAAAGCCTTTCGGGGTGAAAATGAACTTCATCCGACGCCTGGTCCAGTTCGAGGCTATCAAGGAGCTTGAGGTCACGCAAGAAGACATAAGCATGGTATGGGTCCTGGTTGGGATCATCGAAGAGATCGGCGTCTTTGTAGCGTACTTTGTTGAGGGTTTCTTCGTACTGCTCCAGCTCGTAATATTTGACGAACTGGCTGATGCCGGATTCACCCTCTTCAAAGACGGGCTTTCCGTCCTTCCATTTGGAATTGAAGGCAACTTTTTTAATTCGAGGAATAATCACATTGGAAAAATGTTCGCCCAACTCGACAAGAATATATTTGCGTGATCCACCGTCTTTACGATTAAGATTCATGACAGCATGCGCCGAAGTACCTGAGCCTGCAAAATAATCAAGCGTTATGTCATCATCATCATTAAATCCCGAATCAATTAATTCTTCATATAGAGATACAGGATGACAATATGAAAAAGATAGTCCCAAATTTTCAATATCATTTTTACCCCTTTTGCCATTAGAAATTATGGAATTTAGGGGTTTTTGAGCATCTTCATTCAAATAAACTTTCCTTTGAGGTTGTGTTGTTTCATCTTCACCAAAAATAATTTCATCTTTCTCTATAAGTTCTCGCATTTTTTCTGGTGTTCGCGACCATCCTCTACTAGGGACTGGACAAGGTTTTTTTGTTTTTGGATGGATCAATGGAATAAAAAATTTTTCAGGGGGTTTTTGGGGATTTGGCCAACCCATTGATACTGGCCTATAAACTCTTCCCATTTCATCAATAAACGAATAGGCTTTTTCACCTCCGGAAAAATTCTTTTGATTTGACATCCAATCTCTAAAAAGCTCATTTGCATATACAATGTTTTCTTTATTCTTTTCGAAAATTTGTTGTGCTTTTTCAAGGATTTTTATAATATTGGATTTAGTAACATTATATTTCTGGAATTCTTTTGATGAAAATATTATGTATTCATGTTGGATTGCCAAACCCTTGCCACCCATCATTGGGTTCAATTTATCCCAAATGGCGGTACCTATATAATCAAAACGATAGGATTTCATAAGCTCAAATAAATTATCGTATTCATTTTCATCAATGTGACACAAAATAGAACCGTCGGGAGTTAGAAAATTCAAACTTTGACTTAACCGGTTCTCCATCATTGAAAGCCAACTGGCATGCAAGTATGTATTTACATAAAGAAAACCACTTGTTTCCGAATTATAAGGGGGATCAATATGTATACATCGTATTCTGGATTTATATTTTTCTAAAAGTGTTACTAGTGCTTGATAATTTTCACTATGAATCAGCAACCCATCGAGTTTATCATCTAAATCGTTAAATATCGATAGTAATTGGATTTCATTATCAGGGAAAAACCTTGTATCCAAAGGTAAATTTTGCCATTTTACATGAAGAGGCTCATTCGTCAGGTCCGTAAGTGTTAGCTGCCTCAATAATTCCTGAGGATCGATACCCTCCTCAATAAACCCAAACTCAAACCATTCTTTCATCTGTGCGTGAATGCCATCATGTGCAAACAAAACCTCAAGCAAATCCCCCCTGCCGTGCTTTAGAAAATGGTCCAGCGTGATGATGTAATGGCTGTTCCGAACAAATTTAGGTTTGCTCCAGATTTTGACCAATTCATCTTCAAACTGGCTGATGAAACCGATCACCTTATAAGCAATTTCCTTCAATGCCTGGAGCTGAGCCATGCGCTCGGCTGACCAGACATTCTTGTCTGCGAACAGGTATTGATACATCCAAAGGTTAAACTGTTCTTCAAGGAAGGCACGAGCGTTTTTGTTAATGAAGAAATCTACTTCAGACTGCTTTTCAAAGACCCTGAAGGCTTTTTCAAGGGTTTCATCAGAAACCTGGATATTCTCTTTATTCAGATCCCTCAGGATTTGATCGATTTTTGTCACCCTGCCACGCACCGAATAAGCCGCATCGAAAACCAGGACTCCATCCTGTGCGACCTTTTGGAAACTAAAGACAATATCCCGTTTTTCATTGGCGCGTTTGTGTTCAATGTTACTCGCATCGAAGTAAAAATCGACATCATCCACGGTCACCTTGATACTCTTGAAAACCCGGTCGGTTTTGACATAGTAAAGCATGTGGGTTTTCCAGAAGAGGACCACGTCGCGATCATCGGTATAGACTTTTTCATAAATATTTTGATGGAGGGGTGTGTAACGAAAATAAATCGAGCCGCTTTCACTAAAATAGCGTTGAAAGAATGTATAGAGCTTATCAAATAATTCCTCACGGAACCCCGGGAAGGGTGCCACAGCGAGATCAATATCCTTCTTGAGCTGTGGAAAGACCCCATCAGTATAGTAGCGGGATTTGATGCGCATCAGATTGATAAAACCTGACTCACCTTCGATCTCAGCACCTACAAAGATATCTCGCAGGGCATTGAAGAATTGCTGTTCGTGGATTGTAGTATTCGCCATAGATAAATCTCCCTTAATGCAGTATTACGATTATAGCTTAACTCATTATTATGATTTAGAAATTGTGGACTCAAGCATTAAACCAAGAATCTTCGTCGGACACGCTGCAATATGTTGTGAGGGAGAGTACCATCTGCTTTGCAAACCTAACAACCAATAACGCAATTCTCCATTTTCTAATTTTTGAAAACCAAGCAAGGGACCGCCACTGATTCCCTCTATTGATCCCATCCCATTATCCAAATTGATCTTTGCATAAATCCGAGGTAGAGAGGTGTCCTTAAATCCTTCGGGTTTTTCATCAATGATATCCGCATAAAGAAAACAAGAAACCAATTCAACTCTATGATTAAAATTGATCAATTCCGATGGGATACCTATGATAGCACACACATCAATATGGTTGGGTTGTTTTTTCCACACCTCTTCATTCAATGATTTAATATTATTAGCTAGTAATAATTCCTTATAGTATGAAGATAAAGGATAAACACCATAGTCAAAAGAATAATCATCGTCATTCTCTGGGAAAAAATACGCCTTATTTATATCAAAATTGAAGGGAATTGGCTCCATAAATTTAACGTTGAGCCCTAAAAAATCAATCAAAGAACAACTGGACAATGTCCATCCATTGTCTATAAATTCCTCTCTTATTAGCTTAAAGCAATGCCCAGCCGTTATTAGGAACCAATAACCAGAAACCGAAAAAGCAAAAGATGTAATAATGAATTGGTGTTTTATATCACCTTTTTGAAAGCAAAAATAAATGGGAACAATATGCTGATAAAAGTAAGAAACCATTCTTTCTTTTTTGCTAATATTGTTCACGGATTTTCCTTTTTATATTGAATTTATATTTTCAAATTAGTTATTCATATCAATCAGTTCATTAAATTTCGGAATATAAGAACTTGCTTCATTTATAAACTCATTATAATCATGAATTTGTAGTGACACTTACAATTTGCAATTTATCAAAATATTCACACTTCTGGAGACTGGGTTAATTCGAGTAAGTTACAAAGTAATCTCTTTAAAATCAAATCACACCCTCCCTCGCGCTGATGCTGCTTACATCCATCCAGCTTATTCTGCCACCGTTTGTAAACCTTCATCAATCCCGCATTGACCTCCAGCGTCCCGCAGCAGGGATGATAAGAACTATCAATCTTTAACCGTTCCCCGTCATATTCCCCGCCCTTGATCTCAAATATCATAACGTAATCGAGTAGATCGGGACCGGCAAAGCGCAAGCCTTGATCGCCGTAGGTTTGGGT
>JAFGSC010000266.1 GCA_016934875.1 Candidatus Atribacteria bacterium | reverse complement strand
TTATCAATGCGGTTAGTCCCTGGCGAATATTTAAATATCGGAAATATGTCATTCCCTGGACTATATTTACTGACCCACAGGTTTCCTTCGTAGGCATGAGCGAGGCAGAACTGAAGAAAAAGGGCATTCAGTACCAGGTGTACATCACAAAATATGAAAATTATGGAGCTGCTATAGCAGAAAATGTAAGTGTGGGCTTTGTTAAGGTTTTTGCTAACGGTTGGGGAAGAGTTTTTGGCGCGATTATTGTCGGGGACGGATCGGGTGAGATGATCAATGAGTGGGCATTGATTATTCAGAAGAAAATCAGATTATACAGCATATTGCTTCTGGCTCACTCTTTTCCTACCATGGGATTTTTAACCAAACGGATTGCCGAGCAGTGGGTAATGGCTAAAATGAAGAGCAACTTTATTAAAGGTATCTGTAGATTCTGCTATCGGAAGCTATAAGTCCAAGGGTAAGCCTATTGAATCAAAGGATAAGTTATCGGTTCACAGCACAGAATGATCATTCCTAAATCACAATCATGAACTAAGATGTAAGGCATAGAAAAATATTTTTGCTAAAAGAGTACTATTTGTGGAATAATAGTATTGAGGGATAAGATTGGTATGTCATCCATGTTAACGTGTTTTAGTGAATAGGAAAAACGCTTATTTTTAAGTGCTTTTTCATTGATTTCGAACTTTTGAGTATTTGCAGTGACTTTAGAAAAATCGAATCGATATAATATGAAAACGAAAGATAAAAAACAGGAAGATTATAGTTTTAAGGAAAATGAAAGCAGCCTAATAAAGGATGAAAAAGCCTCTATGCTGTCCGAATTGAAGGAACGCATAGCCAAACTGGAAGACTTAAACCAAAAGCTAATCAGCGAGTTGAAAGATCAGCAAGAAATTTATGAAAAGACCAGAAGAAATGAAGAGAAATTTCGGAATTTAACCGTCATGCTGCCAGAGATGATTTTCGAGACCGATAGCGAGGGCAATCTTGTTTTTATCAACAAGAAAGGTATCAATTTATTAGGCTATACCAAGAAAAAATTAATTGGGGAAAAGAATATCTCTCAATTGATTACTAAGCCTGGACGTAAAAAATTCGATCCCAGCATTAAAGAATTCCTCACTAAAGAGCTTTCTTCTTCCCAGGAATATTATTTAATTCGAAAAGATCGGGCAATGATTCCAGTCGAGATTCATGGTTCTCCGATAAAAAACGATTCCGGAGAGTTGGTTGGATTTCGAGGAATTGTACTGGATATAGCTCAACGAAAAGAGTATGAAGATAGAATTAAATATCTAAGTTTTCATGATAAATTAACGGACTTATATAATCGTGCTTATTTTGATGAAGAATTAAAACGCTTGGATAACAAAAGAAATCTTCCCATTAGTGTGATTGTTGGAGATGTCAATAATCTTAAAATTATTAACGACACATTTGGCCATCAGCACGGAGACCAACTGTTATCAAAGATTGCGGCTGTCCTAAAATCTTGTTTTCGTCGTAGTGATGTCGTTAGCCGTTGGGGTGGGGATGAATTTAGCGTCATCTTACCTCGTACTACAAAAGAGAGAGGGGTTGCCATTATTCAGAGAATTACCCAGGAGTGTCAGAAAAAAAGCACACTTACCCTTCCTCTCAGTATTTCTTTGGGAATTGCGACTAAAACAAAATTATCAGAAAATATCAATAGCGCGGTTCAAGAAGCTGAGAGCAAGATGTATCGGTATAAATTAGCTGATAAGCAGACCAGTGACAATACGATTATCAACTCATTAGAGAAAGCTTTAGTACTAAAGAAGTATGAGACAAGGGAATATCGCGAGAATTTTGTAGCATGTGCGACTAAGTTTGGCGAGATGCTAGGTATGGAAAAGAAGGAATTGGATAATCTTAAGCTGTTAGCCATGATTTGCGATATAGGCAAGATAGCAGTCAGCGAATCGATTATTCTTAAAAAAGGCTGGCTAAGTGAGAATGAATGGGAAGAAATCAAAAAGCACCCGGAAATAGGCTTCAGAATTGCCAAATCATCCCCAGAACTTAGTAATATTGCTGATGCAATTTTGTACCACCATGAGTTTTGGGATGGCAATGGATATCCACAAAAAGTCAAAGGAGAGGATATTCCCCTACTTTCCCGGATTATTCATATCGTGAATGCCTATGAAGCAATGATTCATGATAAACCCTATCGTAAAGCCATGAGTAAAGAGGATGCTATCAAAGAATTAAAGCTAGGCCAGGGTAAGCAGTTCGATCCGGAATTAACCGAAAAGTTTATTGATATGGTTACCCATAATAAAAATTAAATTCTTTCATCTTTTTTCCTAAAATTTACCACTCCTTTATATTCAAGTTATACCGCTATATTTTTAAAAAATACTTACTTATTTATTCATTTCTTTGATAGACTCAATATTGACAATCATCAAAAGCTATGATATAAAATAATAAATGACTGACGGTCAGTCTATATATGGAGGTCTAATACAGCGTGAGGATTGTCAAGAAACACCAGGAACGTAAAAAAGAATTTTTGGATACCGCTCGAAAGCTTTTCTTTACTCAAGGATATGAACAGACCCCGGTTGAGGCTATTATTAAAAAAGTTGGACTTTCCAAAGGCAGCTTTTATTATTATTTCAAGTCTAAAGAAGATTTACTGGATGAGTTAACGAAAGTTCTAATCATTCATATTCTAGATGAAGTCAAACAAACTGTCCAAAGAAATGATCTGGATGCGGTAATAAAATTAAATAAAACCTTTGCCGCTATCGGCAGCATTAAATTAGAAAATATAGCCCTGATTAAAACACTGCAAAAAGCTTTTTATGATGATCGGAATATTTATTTTCGCTATAAAGTATACCAAAACAGTACAGATATGCTGGCACCGGAATTTGCTAAAATTATTCGGCAAGGAATAGAAGAAGGAACCTTCCATACTCCCTATCCTGAGGAAAATGCCCGAATGTTTTTTGAGCTTTCTTTTATTTTAAGTGAAAAAATCCCTAAACTAATGATCGAGATGGACCATTTTCCGGAGAATGCAGAGAAAATAGAGCGGGAATTGGGGAATTTCCAATTTACCATAGAGAGAATTGTCGGTGCTGATAGTGGAAGTATTCATATTTTCGACCATGATCTACTGGAAAAATTTTTAGATCAATTAGCAGTGCAGCATGTTTAATAATAATTATATAGCAACACATCTCAAATCATAAAAGTAAGGGGAAAAATGTTCAGTATTCGACTTGGCTTGAAAAATCTGTTCCGGCAAAAAAGAAG
>JAFGSC010000265.1 GCA_016934875.1 Candidatus Atribacteria bacterium | reverse complement strand
TCTGTCTTTAAAGTCCGCATACTTCGTTGCGCTCGTCCTCAAAAAGGTCATTTACGCATGGTAAACTCCCTTTTTTCGGACTTCACGTGCCTCGTCTGCGAACTTTAAAGAACAGCCACAAGACTTTATGGACAGACACTAAGTAGTATCAAACAGCTTGTGTCAGAGATAATTATTTCAGAATTGAGCTGCATCTCTTATTATATCTGAGGGAGGGTAATTTATTAATGAAACGTCAAAATCCCCAAGTATCTCTGAAAATGCAGTTTTTGATAATCCGGCTAAATCTGCAGCCTGACCAAGGGAAAGTTTCCCGGATTCATACATCTTGGCTGCTAAAAATCTCTTGGTCTCCCTTTCATTGAGATTTAAATTGTCCGGTATTTCTATTGTCAAATGTTTCATAAGCCAAATTTAGTGAAAATTATCAAAATGGTAATCAATGGATCGCGGTTTTGTTCTGCTTGTGCCTAAACGTTTTACAATATGGCAAGTTGGGGTTTTCGAAGTACTATATTTTCAGTTGTGAATAAAACTTATTCGGAAATGATAAGCTGACTTAACCCATACAGCCTTAATTTACTATTTTATCATGTTGAATACTAATTATTGAAATTGTGTCTGAAAATCCTCCTTTTTCAATAAATTTTATCATATCCTTTTTTAATATGTTAGCATCAAATATTATTATACCTTGAATAGTATCAATGGGTTTGGCATTAAAGTCCTGTAAAATATTTAAATCTTCATCTTTAAGATATCTATATATTATTTCATTTTTTTTATCCTCAATTAGATAAATATCCCAACCACTCATATTATTCTCTTTATAATTTAAAAAATAGTAATTTTTATAATTCTTTAATATGAGGCTATCTGACAAATAGACTTTTCGTAGATCATTCTCAGTGAAATACACAGTATCCTCTTTAATTTGAAACTTTAACGGTCCTTTATTATCTCTTTTATTTAATAAATAATCATCTTTAAAGATGTAGTTTGAAGAATCAATTTCATTTAATGGTATTACATGTGCATTGACGTTATGTATTTCTATTACTTTTCTCTTAAATATTATTGTTTCCTTATCATCTATCAAGACTCTTCTAATTTTTTTTGGAAATGAATTGAGATTTTTTGAGTCTAGGGGTTGGGGTTTATCCATCAAAGCTGATGTGCAGCCCAATATGAAAATAAAATTTAGCCATATAAAATTTATGTTTTTGTTATTGATCATGATTTCTATTATCGTGGTCTTTTTTAAATGCCTCACAACATACCTCCTAAACCAAATTTCGTTTATTGCATTTTGACCTCCATAGGCTTGTGCGGTTTTATTGGTTTAAGTCTTTTTATGCAGAAATATCAGCCCAATTTACAAATTTTTTGTATTAATACGTTTAATATCATGGTTTTTAAAAAAGAGGCAGGTTGAAATATACATGAAGGTAACCGGGTGTTCGATAGGCTTTCTGATCTAACGGTTGACATGGTATCAGAAAATTGCACCCAATAAACTCAATCCCACGCTCTTTCCTGTTGTTTAATGAACCCCTGCCAGACCGGCTGGGCAGGGACATATACGTGGCTTGCTTTACCTGCACTGAGTTTGTCAAAGAGTACGGTGGTGCCTGTATGGCGACAGACAGTTGAGAGGCTCTCCCCGTCAGATCATCTGGCGGGGCAGTCTGCCCGATTATACGCCGTATTTATTTAATAGTCAACGCTTTTAAAATCAATGTTTCTGTTATCTGTACATTACCGTCAATTGGTTCGCCATCTTGAGTTGTTAATGTTACTCTGTCATGTATAGTTTCACGCTTAATCAATCCTTTGTTTGAAATCCAATCGGTTATCTCAACTCCTTCATAAGCAGGATCATTCAAATACTCCCAGGTTACTTTATAACATGTGAACGATTCTCCCAAAAGTGTCAATGTTTCATTTCCAATAACACTCTTATCAATTTGCAATATTTTTGTATCTGAAGGCTTTCTTTATGTCCATGAAGAATTATCCCCAAGTGGTAATTGAATATCTAACGTTGGTTTATCTTCAAAAATAATATCATCACTTGTAATAATCGCATTGCCCGAATTATTATAAATGTCAGCGAATAATACATATTTTATTGAAGAACTTTTTTTAGCAAAAACGTTTGCTCCACCAGAATTTGAATATGCATAATTTCTTAAACCATCATTATCCAAATATTTGAATTGATTTGATGTCCAGTTATTATCATTTTCTCGAGATTTAAAAACTTTAACACTCATTGTATCATTTAGTACTGTGTCCTTTTCTATCCATACTTTTACTGTAAAATTAGCCGTGTCATTATCAACTATATTGTTCGATGTCTCTGATTCAAACTTTTTAATTATTACTTGCCTATCATATGTCCACTCTGTTCCTACTGCCATAGGATAAGTATCTATATTTGGCACAATGTCATCTTCCTTTTTATCGCAACTCATTAATATTGATATTGATGTGATTAAAATTAAGATTTGTCTCATTTTCATTTTTTTTAGTATATCTGTTTTTTTATTGATGCAATTCTTTGCTACAAGGTTGCGCATTATGGCGTACAACTTTGGCAGTATGGTTAGTTGCCGATTACGGGCGATTCCCTGTCAGGTTACACAAAAGTTGAAGCGTCTGCCTGCGGCAGGCACGAAGGCAGGGGCTAAAACCCTTGAATAACCTACTAAACCGGCAATTTTTTATATCGCGTGTTGTGCTTTCATGCTTTATTTCAGACAGTTCGGTAACATTTCCAAAAATCCAATACACCCGTCATAATTTAATTCATAAAAATTAACACCAAGATTAATTGTTTCATAATATCTTGCTCGGTTGTTTTTGTAATATTCTTCTGACGGAATTTTCCAAAAATCTTGGCTAAATTTCTCTGTAATAAACCATTTTTCTATAAGTCTGGCAGCCCTGCCATTTCCATCTCTAAATGGATGAATATGAGCAAAACGCAAATGTATTAAGGATGCGAAATAAAAAACCTCAATTTCATTAAGTTCAGTATTAATTAACTCATTTAGGTCCTGAAAAAATACTTTCATTTCTTTCTCAACAAATTCAGGCTCAACTGCCATATATGTTAACCCTGATTTTCCAAAAACTCCGACCTCCTCAATTCGGTATTTACCCCTTTTACTTCTAATCAGTAGTGTGTCTGAAAATATTTTATGACAATTCAACAAGTTTTTCTCGTTCAGCTTATGGTTTTGTGCAAATTCATAAGCTTCAATTAAATCCTCAATTTCTTCAATTTCTTTTCCTATTTTGAATTTTTCCTTATTCATTTCATAATTCATGTAAGAATTCAAATCAATACTGTTTCCTTCAATATTTGAAGAGTAAACAGCAGAAGACTTAGTTAAATATTCAAACCCTCCACGATTCTCCGAAAAGTCAAAATCTTTAATCAATTTTGGAATTTCGATTCCAATTGATTTTTTATAGGTATCTAAATATTTTCTTTCAATTATTCTCATTTTATCCGACTATTTAAGTCCAAATATACTGATTTTAATTGTCAAATTCCTTGAGCACTGCGGTTTTCGAGCATGAAGTACAACGTTGTTGTAAGCTCTTGAAAAAGGGCAAATATGCAAATTAAATTTAAATATGCAGCAACAAGTGTGTATTTATACTCCCTCCGGTCGTGAGATCGCTTCGCTAAGTTCCAGAGGGTGTAAGCCTGCCTTGTCGGCAGACAGGTACCTTATACGCGAGGG
>JAFGSC010000264.1 GCA_016934875.1 Candidatus Atribacteria bacterium | reverse complement strand
TAGGAAAATTCCTTACAAGCGTACTTTAATAAATTATTTCCTAGCTTCATAGGAAGAATCTTTCAGGTAAAAGGACAGAGTAAGAAAATAATAATATTACTCTCTTACTCTGTCCTTTTTATTTTTAGTAACAAACCGTGCAGGCAGAAAGAAAAAATGTGGCGGGGAGTGGAAAGAAAGAGCGCGCTGGTTTATCCTGGATGAGAAGCCTATGGTAAACCTGAAAAGATCATCGTTAGAGGCAAGGTTGTATTTGCAATGGAAAAATAACCATTTCTCCCGGATATGGAGAAATAATCAAGGCATATTTCCGATAAGATATTTATCTCTAGTTGAGAAAAAGGAGGAAGAATGATGGATAAAATTAGTCAACAAAAATTAGAAGAATTAAATAATAAGTATGTTAAAGAGAAAGTTGAAGAAGCAATAAAATTATGTAAACCTGCAAAAGTAACAGTTATGACTGATGCAAAAGAGGACATTGCGTATTTAAGAAGTTTAGCAATTAATAATGAGGAAGAAAAAAAATTAAAAATGGAGGGTCATACTATTCACTTTGACGGTTATTATGATCAAGGTAGAGATAAGCCACATACGAAATATTTATTATTCAAAGATGTGGATTGGGGTTTAGGAGTAAATTATATAGAAAAAGATGAAGGACTTAAAGAAATATATTCTTTTCTCGACGGGAGTATGGCTGGAAAAGAGATGTTGGTAAAATTCTTTTCTCTTGGTCCTATTAATTCTATATTTTCTCTTAAAGCTCTACAGATTACTGATTCGGCTTATGTTGCTCACAGTGAAGACCTGCTCTATAGGCAAGGATATGAAGAATTTAAAAATCTTAACGGTTCTTCTGATTTCTTTTTCTTTCTTCACTCGTCCGGAAGATTAAAAAATGGTGTGAGTACAGATATTGACAAGAGAAGAATTTATATTGACCTTGAAGAAAATGAAGTTTATTCTGTAAATAATCAGTATGCCGGTAACTCGCTGGGATTAAAAAAATTAGCATTTAGGTTAGCTATCAATAAAGCCCAAAATGAAGGATGGTTAGCTGAGCATATGTTTATTATGGGTGTTCATGGTATAAAAAATCGAGTTACTTATTTTACCGGTGCTTTTCCCAGCGGATGTGGAAAGACCAGTACGGCAATGATACCCGGTCAAACGATAGTAGGTGATGATATAGCTTATCTTAAAAAAATAAATAGTAAAGTAATGGCCGTAAATGTTGAATCTGGAATATTTGGTATTATTAGGAATGTAAATCCCGAAGATGATCCATTAATTTATCGGGCCTTAACCAGTCCTGGAGAGCTTATTTTTTCTAATGTATTAATTAACGATAATATTCCTTATTGGTTAGGTATGGGAAAGGATATACCAAATATGGGTGTTAACCATTCAGGAGAATGGGTGAATGGTAAGAAGGATAAAGACGGTAATATAATTAACTGTTCACATAAAAACGCAAGATTTACAATAAGATTGAATGCGTTAGAAAACATTGACTCCAAAGCCGATGATCCCGCTGGTGTTCCCATAAAGGGTATTATTTATGGAGGAAGAGATTCTGATACTACTGTTCCAATAGTAGAATCAATTACCTGGGAGCATGGTGTTTTTTTGGGAGCCATTGTAGAATCTGAAACAACTTCTGCTACTATTGGTGCTGAAGGGGTGAGAAAACACAATCCCATGGCTAATCTTGATTTTATTTCCGTGCCCTTTATGACTTATATAAAAAATCATCTTAAATTTAAAAATGATCTTAAAGAAATTCCCAAAATATATGCTGTCAATTACTTTTTAAAGGATGAAAACGGTAATTTTTTAACCGGAAAAACATATAATAAATTATGGATACTTTGGGCGGAAGGAAGAGTTAATGGTGATTATGAAGCAATTGAAACTCCAATTGGTCAAATACCAAAATATGAAGATCTTAAAGGGATAGCCAAGCGTGAACTTAAAATAGATTATACCGAGGAAGAGTACGTCAAAGTATTTTCTTTAAAAATTACTAAATATTTAAAAAAAATGGAGAGAATGATTAAAATTTTCGGAAATATCGACATGCCTGTCAACTTTAATGAGGAGTTGAAATCTCAAATATTAAGATTACAGAAAACAAGAGAAAAATATGGAAGGGAGATAATTTCTCCTTTTAATTTTTTGGAAAAATAGCCTAAATTAATAGTAAAATAAGACAAAGGGACGTTTCCTTTGACATAATTATGATAAGAGGCATCAATCAACATAACATCTTTGCAGAGCATGAAGATAATGTTCGACGAAGAAAGAGATAAAGCGATTGAAAAGTTTAAAAAGTTCAACAATGAACCGAATAACGATCAATGTCTTGATCTACCTGAAAAAAGGAAAACCCTATCCAATAAAGAGATTAGACAGTTAGTATTAAGTCAATATAATATAGACTTATCCATACTTTACAATGAGATATTAAAAACCCAAACTGAGGTTTTGAAATTCCTTAAGAAACTGAATGGATGCTCATTAAGGCAATTGTCCAGATTGACAGGATTTAGTGTAAATCATATTTTTAAAGCTTAAAACAAAGAAGCGCCCCTTCATTTTACACGCAGCATCTGATCCCGCACTCTACTAAAAAACTACCGGTATTAGATTGTTTCAATAAATAGACTCATTATACTTTCTGCTCAACAATGCTTTTTTTTGAAAGGAATAGAAACAAGTAAGTAAAGCAGGATAATACTAAAATAGCTGAACCTATGAACCAGGCAATAGTGATGGAAAAAGAATTTGAAATATAACCCATAATCAAGGCCCCTAATAGACCTCCAATTTGTAAGAAAAGTGATTCAAAAGAAAGTAATGTTGAGCGTTTTTCGGCAGGTATCTGATAATTAAAAATAGTAGCATGGGGAGCATTGCTCATGCCATTATATAAGAAAAGGGTTAGGTAAAAGATAGTAAATCCAGCAATTTTATTTTGTAATGCTAAAATAAAAAGCAATACTCCCATAAAAAACCGTAAAAAGAAGAGCACGAGTAAATAATTGTTTTTGAATAACTTACAAAGCGGAGTTATAAAAACATTTCCTATAGACCCAGCAAAAAAGTAACCTGCAGTCAATGCTCCAAATACCCAGGTTTGCGAATCAGATCCTAATATATTTTTTACCTGAGGCTGCCAAAATGTTTCTAAACCTGAGAATCCCACCCCCCCAGGCAAAAGTAGATAATAAAAGTAAGAATATTATATTGTTTTTTATTCCATATTGTATTGATGCGGAAAGTACTTCGGGTAGAAGTTTAAAGCCGGAGATAATATCAGATTTCCGCTGAGTAGGAATTTCTTCAACGATTATTTTTGAGGTAAGTAAATATTGAATGATTACAAAGAGTAAAATAGCAATGAGATTTGATGAATAAGTACCTAATTTAGGTATTTGATTGATTATTTTGCCTAAAGTCATTGGCAAAAATCCACCTAACAATGAACCTCCTGCTAAGCCTAAGGGAATAAATATGCCAACTTTAGCTAAAGCTTCCTGTAAATTTCCTTTTCGATTAATCAGGTAGAACTTATCGACAAACCAGGCATCCATAGAACCCGAAGAAAAAGCTCGTGCCATTCCTAATAATAGAAATCCTAAGATAATCCCCTGAAATTTTTGGGCAATAAGAAGGATGAATACTGCTGCAAATTGAATCATAAGGGAAATTAAATAGACTTTCTTCCTGCCGATAGTATCTGAAAGTCCCCCAGTTGGTAATTCAAGTAAAACGATTGTTCCTGAATATATTGCCATTGAGATACCAATTTGAAATAAATT